>DMKG01000127.1:0-197 GCA_003454415.1 Alphaproteobacteria bacterium | reverse complement strand
ATTGACGACATCATGGCGATCGCCCTGCGCGTCAATGATTTCATGTGCGGGCTTTTCGCAGGCATTGGCATCAAGCTGATCGATTTCAAGATCGAATTTGGTCGCATGTATGACGGCGATGCGCTGCGCATCGTGCTTGCGGACGAAATCAGCCCGGATTCCTGCCGGTTGTGGGATATGGCGACCAATGAGAAACT
>DMKG01000045.1:16735-18234 GCA_003454415.1 Alphaproteobacteria bacterium | reverse complement strand
TCGTTTACACCGAGAGGGTCGGCAGTTCGAGCCTGTCACCGCCCACCATTTGCAGCCTCCCGGCCCCCCCAGTCCGCTGTGTCACTATAAGCGAGCCTGTAGAGGGGGAGACATCAAGTGCTTGCCCACAGCCCTCCAGCCCTCTTTCAGGATAAGAAAGCCTATAAAACACGGCTGCGGCGATAACCTCTCGACGATGTTGTCTTCCTGGACTCTTCCAGTCCTGTGATTTCACCGTCAAAAATTTGTGGTTGACAAATGAGAACAAAATATGATCAAATGATAAAAAAAAGGAGAACATATCATGTGGTCATGGCTGAAGGAATGCTTGGAGAATAGTGAGGAAGAGCTTGCTGCTTCTGTTGCGGATATGGCGGCATTGGTTTCTTTGATGGGGTTGGGCTGGGTGATGCTGGCCTGGGGAGTGTTACTGGACCTGGTGTAGCGGGCAAACAGGCCCAGGATGTGGAGGGTAATCCGCTGGAACGGTAACTGCGTATCGTCCCAATTAATACGTTGCCTTTTTACAACTAGATGTTAGTTTTGCTGCAACAATCGCAGCGCGGAGCGCGTCCTTCCAAGGCGGTGGATTTGCCCAGTTATAACGACAAGCCTTCAGGTAACACCCTGTCCGGCAAAACAGTTCCGTCCGGTTTCGTGAACTGGGTGAGTGATCTCACCCAGAAATACGCCCTCGATATCGCCAGTGGCAAGCTGACCTTTGGGCTGGGTTTCGCCGCCGTTCTGGCGGGCGTCATCACTTACCTTGCCATTTCAGGCTTTTTTCCTTTCGGTACGAGCCCGGAGCTCGTTCTTGGACTTTTGCTGTTGGACCTGGTGCTGCTGCTTGCCCTCACCATTCTGGTGGCCTGGCGGCTGGTCGCCTTATGGATGGCGCGGCGCAGCGGGACTGCAGGCTCGCGTCTGCATGTAAGGCTGGTCATAATGTTTGGCCTGGTGGCCATTACCCCCACCATCATCATGGCCGTCTATTCCGCATTGACCATCAATCTGGGATTTCAGGCCTGGTTTGGCGAGCGGGTGGCGCAGGTGATCTCCGCTTCGGTCAGCGTCGCCGAAGCCTATCTCGAAGAGCATAAGATGGTGATCCGCGCAGAGATTCTCGCTATGGCGAACGATCTCAACCGCGCCCTGCCGCTCTATTATCAGGACCGCGAAGCCTTCGCCAATATTGTCAATCAGCAGGCGCAACTGCGCTCGCTTGCGGATGCCTATGTGCTGAGCGGTTCCGGGGAGATCCTGGCGAAATCGCAGATGAGTTTTTCAGCCGCCTTTTCGCCTCCCTCCCGCGCCGCGCTCGCCAAGGCGGCGGAAGGCGAGGTGGTATTGCTGGCGAGCGAGCGTGATGCGCAGGTGCGCGCCTTATTCAAGCTTGACCGGTTTCTTGACGCCTATCTCTATGTGAGCCGGTTTGTCGACGCCCGCGTGCTCAACACGGCGATGCAGGCGCGCCACGCCGCGAGCGACTACGCCGCCCG
>DMKG01000045.1:0-16586 GCA_003454415.1 Alphaproteobacteria bacterium | reverse complement strand
CGCACGCGTGCTCAATACGGCCATGCAGGCGCGCCATGCCGCGAGCGATTACGCAGCCCTGGAAGGCCAGCGCGGCGGTATACAGATCGCCTTCGCCATGGTCTATCTCGCGCTTGCGCTGCTGGTGCTATTATCTGCGGTGGCGGTCGGGTTCTGGTTCGCCAATCGGCTGGTGGAGCCGATCAGCCGTCTGGTGGTGGCTTCGGAGCGCCTGCGGGATGGCGATCTGACGGCGCGCGTTGAAGAGACCGCGAGCCATGATGAGATCGGCGCGCTGAGCCGTGCGTTTAACCGGATGGCCGGACAGCTGGAAGAACAGCGCGGCGAATTACTCGGCGCCAATTTGCAGCTTGATCGCCGGCGGCGTTTTACCGAAGCTGTGTTGGGAGGCGTTACTTCTGGCGTTCTGGGCCTTGACGCGGAAGGAAAGGTGACCCTTGCCAATGGCGCAGCCATGAATCTGCTGGATAGCAGGGGGGAAAATCTGGTTGGACAGGAGCTGGAAAGGGCAGTGCCGGAAATGCAGCCGGTGTTGCTTGAGGCGAGGATGCGGCCCGGGCGGATCATCGAGGGGGAAATTCATCTGGGCAGTGGTGAGACTGCGCGGGATTTGCTGGTGCGTGTGGCGCGGGTGAGCGACGCCCCTGAACCTGCCGGCGCGATGACCGGCCATTCAGAGTTTGACCGCGAGCGCGCGGGTTTTGTCGTCACCTTTGATGATATTTCCGCACTCAAATCCGCCCAGCGTATGGCTGCATGGGCGGATGTGGCCCGGCGCATCGCCCATGAAATCAAAAACCCGCTTACCCCCATTCAGCTTTCCGCTGAACGGTTGCGCAGAAAATACGTTCATGAAATTACGACGGAACCCGAAATATTCGAACGATGTACCGACACGATCATCCGTCAGGTGCGGGATATCGGACGGATGGTGGATGAGTTTTCCTCCTTCGCGCGCATGCCTGCCCCTGTTTTGCGGCAGGAAAATTTAAATGAGATCGCCCGTCAGGCGGTTTTCCAGCAGCAACTGGCCGCACCAGGAATAAGCATTACTTTCTCACTGCCTGATCAGCCGGTGCTGATCTATTGCGATCGCGCGCAAATCGCGCAGGCGCTTGTCAACATTATCAAGAACGCGACGGAAGCCATTGGAACCCGCGAAAAGATGGATGGCGCAGGCGGACAGATAACCGTCCGTGTGAGGGTGGACAAAGAGGGGCGGATCATTCTGTCGGTGATGGATAATGGATGCGGGCTGCCGCGGGAAATTCGCCGCCGCCTGACCGAGCCGTATGTGACGACACGCGAAAAAGGCTCGGGGCTTGGTCTGGCGATCGTCAGAAAGATCGCCGAGGATCATGGCGCAAGGATCAGTTTGCAGGATCTCGCAGAAACCGAAGAGGCGCTTCCACCCGGCTTTGACGGAATCGGCGCCAATGTGCAGATTATTTTCCCGGCTGAAATATGCGAAGCTCCTGGTCATGCGGTGAACGGCCGCGAATCAGATATGAGTGGTAAAGACATTTCACCGCGAGTGGCAGGTATTTCAAGACAGGTGCAAGATGGCGCGTGACATTCTTGTTGTTGATGATGAAGCAGATATCCGTGAGCTGATTTCGGGGATTCTTTCGGATGAAGGGTTTCAGCCCCGCTCCGCCGGGTGTTCCGATAGCGCATTGGCCTCCATAGCCCAGCGCAGGCCCTCGCTGGTGCTGCTCGATATCTGGCTGGAAGGATCAAAGCTCGACGGATTGCAATTAATGGAGCGGTTGCGGCGCGACGATCCCGATCTGCCCATTGTGGTGATCAGCGGCCACGGCAATGTGGAAGTCGCGGTGTCAGCTATCAAGAACGGCGCTTACGATTTCATCGAAAAGCCCTTTCAGACCGATCATCTTCTGGTCACCATCAACCGGGCCATCGAAGCCTTCCGCCTGAAACGGGAGAATCGCGAACTGCGCCAGATGACGGGGGGCGAAACGCAATTCATAGGAGAATCCTCCGCCGCCGGCCATCTTCGTCAAACAATTGCAAAGGTTGCCGCCACCGGCAGCAGGGTAATGATTCAGGGGGCGGCTGGTTCCGGAAAAGAGGTTGTGGCGAGGCTGCTGCATGAAAAGTCATCGCGGGCCGCAGGGCCGTTCGTCATCGTCAACGCAGCGAATATGGCGCCCGAGCGTATGGAGATGGAGCTGTTTGGCGCCGAGGCGGTGAACGGCGGACTTCCGACGATCGGCCTGTTTGAGCGCGCCCATGGCGGAACGCTTTATCTTGATGAAGTCGGTGATATGCCTCTGGCGACCCAGGGCAAGATATTGCGGATTCTCGTCGATCAGAAATTTGAGCGCATTGGCGGCCGCGGCCCGGTGCAGGTTGACGTTCGAGTCGTTTCCTCAACCGGGACGGATTTGCGCGAAAAAATTCATATGGGGGCCTTCCGCGAAGATCTGTTCCACCGGCTCAATGTCGTTCCAATACGTGTGCCTTCACTGGCGGAGCGGCGTGAGGATATTCCGCAACTGATCGAATATCTGGTGCAACGTATATCTTCGGGTTTGCGCACTCCGCCGCGCCGACTTACCGAAGACGCCATCGCCACGCTGCAAACTTACGACTGGCCGGGCAATGTGCGTCAGTTGCGCAATGTGCTGGAGAGGCTGATAATTCTTGCGCCCGACAATGCCGAACAGGCCATTACCGCCGAAATGCTGCCTGCGGAACTTGGCGCATCGACGCCATTATTGCTGCGCGCTGGAGGTGGCGGGTCAAGCGAAGTAGCCATGTCACTGCCCCTGCGCGAGGCGCGTGAAATGTTCGAACGGGATTATCTTATTGCTCAGATCGGGCGTTTCGGCGGAAATATTTCCCGCACAGCCGCCTTTATCGGGATGGAGCGTTCGGCATTGCATCGTAAGCTCAAATCTCTGGGGGCGTATCCCAATTCCAGGGGAGAAGATGAACCTCAGTAGTTTGCCGGGCGCCGGTTACGCGCGTATGGCTGATTGATCAAGGAATATATGTAACGTGAAAGTTATTGTCTGCGGCGCGGGACAAGTTGGATTTAACATCGCGAAACAGCTTGCCGCCGAGCATAATGATGTAACCGTTATCGATCACAATGCGGAGCTTATCCGTAAAATTTCTGACACGCTTGATGTTCGGGGCATGGTTGGCCACGCCTCACATCCCACAGTGCTGGAGCAGGCCGGCTCCGCCGATGCGGATATGCTCATCGCGGTCACCCAGAATGACGAAGTCAATATGGTTGCCTGTCAGGTGGCCCATGCGCTGTTCAATCTTCCATTGAAGGTGGCGCGTATACGCGCACAGGATTATCTGCGGACGCAATGGCTGGATCTGTTCAGCAGGGAACACCTGCCTATCGACGTGATCATTTCTCCTGAAATTGAGGTCGGCCGCGCTGTGCTGCGGCGTCTGGCGTTGCCAGGCGCTTTTGAATCGGTTCCCTTTGCGGAAGACCGGGTAAAGCTTATCGGCACGCGGCTGGAGGAAAACTGTCCAGTAGTGAATACGCCGCTGCGCCAGCTAACTGAATTGTTTCCAGAACTCGGCATTGTCATCGTCGCAGTCGTGCGTGACGGAAAACTCTTTGTTCCGACGGGCGATGATCAGATGCGGGTAGGCGATCAGGCGTATTTCATCGTGGCGCAGGAAAACGCGCAAAGATGTCTGGAGATTTTTGGCCATGAAGAGCGCGCGGCGCGGCGTATGATCATTCTTGGAGCCGGAAATGTCGGAATATATGTCGCGCGGGAGCTTGCGCGCCAGCAGTCCTCTGTACGGTTGAAAATCATCGACCATCGCAAAGAACGCGCCGAAGCCGCTGCCGACCAGCTTCCCCGGGCGGTGGTGCTGCATGGGGATGCGCTGGATATCGATATTTTGCGGGAAGCGAATGTTGAAGAATCTGAAACTGTGGTCGCTGTCACTGACGACGATGAGGTGAACATATTGGCTTCAGTGCTGGCGAAACAGGGAGGCTGCCAGCGCGCCATAACCCTGGTCAACAGTCCAGGATATGCGCCGGTGATGCACTCCCTGGGAATTGATGTGTTCATCGACCCCCGGGCCACCACCGTTTCGAAAATTCTGCAGCATGTCCGGCGCGGCCGTATCCGCGGTCTGTACAGCCTCTATAACGGACGTGCGGAAGTGCTGGAGGCTGAGGCGCTCGAAACCGCAACCGTGATCGGAAAGCCGCTCCGGGAAGCGGGCATTCCCCGCGGAGTCATGATTGGCGCCATCGTCCGGGACGACGAGGTGATCATCCCGCGCGGCGGCACCATTATCCGCACACGCGACAGGGTCGTTATTCTGGCGCTCGCGGATATGGTTAAAAAAGTCGAGCAGATGTTCAGGGTCAGTCTTGAATATTTTTAAATCAGCCGGGCATGACGGCCGTATCACTGAGGGTCCGGTTCTACCATACGCACCCCGCCTGGTCAGCCTGTTTGCAGATGGTAGAACCATAAGGACCGCCAGCAAGTATATGATTTAGTGGAGTTAGGGATTTGACATTCGCTTCACGGATTTGTGTTCAGGTGGGATGCCTTGAAATTCCCTCCACTGGCCAGCGTTATGCCGGAGTCAGAAAGTGAAAGCTGGCGCTGCGCTGTGTGTTCTCGGCTGGATACTCGCGGGACTTGCCCTTTCCATGCTTATACCGGCCTTCACCGCGCTATTGGGTGGGGATCCGAAGAATGCGAAAACCTTCCTGAATGCCGCCGCAATCAGTGGTTTTTTCGCCGGCGCGCTGATCACGGGATTGCGGGGCAAGGAAGCCGAACTGAATCTGCGCGGCGCACTGTTGCTTGTCTTTCTGGTGTGGACGGTATTGCCCTTTTTCGCGGCTGCGCCGATATATTATTCAGGCGTGAGTTTTAGCGCCAGCAAGGCGTTATTTGAAGCGGTCTCCGGCCTCACCACGACCGGCGCGACCGTTCTCACCCATCTGGAGCGAAAGCCCGAGGCCATTCTCATATGGCGCGCCCTGCTGCAATGGCATGGTGGATTCTTCACCATTATCGCGGCCAGCAGCATCTTCACTGCGCTCGAAATTGGCGGAGGCCAGTTGCAATATGCGTCCATGCCCCATGGGGCGGGAGAGACGCTGTTTGGCCGCATACGCCAGGCTGTACGTCCCCTGCTCCTGATTTACAGTCTGCTTACGTTGTTATGTTTCCTGGGGCTCTGGGCAGTGGGAATGCCGCGATTTGATGCGTTTTGCCACGCGCTGAGCGCGATATCCACCGGCGGGTTCAGCACTAGAGACGGCTCCATCGGCGCCTTTAACTCACCCATGGCGGAGATGGTGCTGGCGCTGTTCATGTTGTTGGGCGCGATGAACATGGTGTTGCATTGGGCGGCTATTAACGGGCGTTGGCGTGGGTACAGTCTGGATCCCGAAATGCGTTATCTGGGAATTGCGTGCCTGGTGGCGGCTATGAGCATTTTTATCGCCTTGCTCATTACTGACTACCCGGAAGGTCGTGGAGCGGTCCGCTGGGCGGTGTTCAACAGTATTTCATTTTTGACTACGAGCGGCTTCTGGACAGGGAATATTTCCGGAGCCCCGGTGATAATTGGCGTACTTTTATGCATCGCCGTATTGGTTGGCGGCGCGACAGGCTCCTCCAGCGGCGGCTTCAAGCTGATGCGGGTGGGGCTGGTCGTGAAGCAGGGATGGCTGGAACTTGCCAGGCTGACGGATCCCAGAGCAATCCTGCGCCTTCGATATGGCGGAGTGCGTGTCAGTCCGAGCCAGATCGCGGGGGTGTGGGTTGTTTTCACTGCTTTTGTTTTTACTCTGGTGCTGGGGGTTGCCCTCATCAGTTTGACGGGTCCAAGTTTTGAGCAGTCTGTCGCCATAGCGGCGGCGTCGATCGCCAATGCGGGACCCGTTGCGGGCTTTTTTTTCCCCGATTCTGTGACGCCTTACGCCAGGCTTCCAGAAGAGGCAAGGGCGTTGGCGATGTTAGGCATGATCATGGGCAGAATGGAAGTGCTTACAGTGCTGACTTTGCTGAGCCCCGCCTTCTGGCGTTCGTGAATGGAGGCGGGGATCTTATCGCTATGAGCAGAATTGCTTATGTAAACGGGAGTTATGTACCCCTGGCCTATGCCAGGGTGCATGTGGAGGACCGCGGATTTCAGTTTTCCGACGGCGTCTATGAAGTGTTTCCCGTTTATGGCGGCCGGGTGGCCAACATGCCCTGGCATCTGGAACGGCTGGGTAATTCCCTGACAGGGCTGCAGCTCGCCTGGCCGGTGTCGCCGGCGGTAATTCCGGCGCTTCTCCGGCAGATGTTAATCCGTAACCGGATAACCGGAGGGGGGATGATCTATGTGCAGATCACCCGTGGCGCATCTCCACGCAACCATGTGTTTCCGAGCCGTGATCTGAAACCGACTTTTGTGATCACCGCGCGTCCGCTGGACATGACTATTCGCGATATTCAGGCCGCCAAAGGCGTGCGCGTCATCAGCGTTACAGACAATCGCTGGTCCAGGCGGGACATCAAGAGCGTGTCGCTGCTTCCGAACCTGCTGGCCAAGCAGAAGGCGATGGAGGCGGGAGCCTTCGAGGCGCTGTTCGTCGATGGGCAAAGTATGGTGACGGAATGCGCCGCTTCGACCTTCTGGATCGTCACTGAGGAAGGAGAATTATGGACCCACCCGCTGGGGCCGGAAATCTTGCCGGGGGTAACCCGCCGCGCGGTCCTGACGCTGGCCCGGGAGATGGGGCTGAGAGTGGAAGAACGGGTGTTTTCGCTGGAACAGGCCATCGCCGCGCGCGAGGCTTTTTTGACCAGCGCAACCAATTTTGTCATGCCGATCGTCGAGATCGACGGGCATTTCATTGCCGATGGCGTCCCTGGGCCGGTTTCCATGAGGTTGCGCAGAGCCTATATCGATAAATTATAATAAATACTTGTACGCAGCCCTTCTTTTTTTGCGACTGCAACATAATATAGGTATATCATGAGTTTAAACCGCTAGAGCATAAACGGCCTCCGCTTTGGCGCGGGAAAAGCTCTCTAAATCAATATGGGGACATCGCAATGTCATCAGAAAAGTCCCAGAATTTGCAGGATGTGTTCCTGAACACTGTCCGCAAAAACAAGGTGCCTTTAACGATCTTTCTGGTAAATGGGGTAAAATTGCAGGGTATTATCACCTGGTTCGATAATTTTAGCGTTCTTCTGCGCCGCGATTCTCAGGCGCAGCTCGTCTATAAGCACGCCATTTCAACCATCATGCCGTCGGGTCCCTTGTCCCTTTTTGAAGGGGCGCAGGAGCCGGAAGCTTCCAGCCGCTAGTGTGGCGGATTTGAAGTTGCTGCGATATATGCGGCAGCCGCTTACAGCAATTTCAAATCCTTAAAATCCCACTAGATCATATATCCGCCAGTTACCCATAATGAATCTGAAGTTCGTCCGGTTCTGGCGGATGACGGCGACAAACTTCAGATTTGAGTCACTGGGGTAGAATTTGCAGATAGATACTATATCGCTTCATTCCCGCGACTCCTGGCGTAGCGCAGGGGCGGGACGGGCGCTTGTATTGCATCCCTATCTGAAATCCCAGGGGCTTTCAGGCGAAAACCTCCAGGAACGTTCGCCAGAGGCGCGCCTTGAAGAGGCGGTGCGTTTAGCCAGTTCCATTGGCCTTCAGGTCATTTTCAAGATCATCCTGCCCCTCGCTAGACCTCAGCCATCGCATTTGCTGGGGCAGGGAAAGCTTGTTGAGATCGGCGAACTGATCGAGGGGCTTTCCCCTGACGTCGTGATCGTCGATGGCAGGCTCACACCGGTGCAACAGCGTAATCTTGAGCGGGTCTGGAATGTGAAGGTCATTGACCGGACCGGCCTGATCCTGGAGATTTTCGGCGCCCGCGCCAAAACCAGCGAAGGCCGTCTGCAGGTGGAACTGGCGCATCTGAACTATCAGCGCAGCCGTCTGGTGCGGTCCTGGACCCATCTGGAGCGTCAGCGGGGCGGGATGGGGTTTCTGGGCGGTCCGGGGGAAACCCAGATCGAAAGCGACCGCCGGCAAATCTCCGAGCGCATCCAGCGTCTGACCCGGGAGCTGGATCAGGTCAAGCGCACCCGGGAGGCGCACCGCAAGGGCCGCCGCAAGGTCCCCTATCCGGTTATTGCGTTCGCAGGCTACACGAATGCCGGGAAGTCCACCCTGTTCAACAGGCTGACGCGCGCCAGCGTTTATGCGGATGATCAGCTTTTCGCAACGCTTGATCCCACCATGCGCGGCGTGAATTTACCTGATGGGCGGCGGGTGATTTTTTCCGATACGGTGGGTTTTATCTCGGATCTGCCCACGCATCTGATCGCGGCTTTCCGTGCGACTCTGGAGGAAGTGCTGGAGGCGGATCTGATTGTGCATGTCCGGGATATTTCGCATCACGCCACGCAGGCGCAAAAACAGGATGTCCTGCAGGTTCTGACGGATTTGGGGCTGGATGAGCGGCAGCTTGATTCCATGCTGGAGGTGTGGAACAAGACCGATCTGCTGGAGCCCGCCCGGCGCGAAGAGGTGCGCAACATCGCGTCGCGCGCCGCGAATGTACTGCCGATTTCGGCCATTACTGGGGAGGGGTGCGACGCGCTGCTGCAGGCGATCGCCAGCCGGCTCTCGGCAAGGCGCGAAACGGTCGAGCTTCGAATCCCGGCAGGAGATGGAGCCAATCTTGCGTGGCTGCACGCCCATTCGGAGGTGCTTGATCTGCGCCATGATGAAGAGGGCGTCGCCCATATCCGCGCGGCCATCGACCCGGAAGATCTTGCGCGCTACCGCAAGCGGGTGGCGGAAGGGTAGGGCGGGATGGGCCACAGTCCAGACTTTATGCCCGGGCCTGTGATTTTAAAACTTCCGCATTGATATGCCCGTGGTCATATGATCGTAGTCATATCATGCATAATGCTGCTTGTGTTTTTCGGGACCGTTCTCCCATATAACCATTCATGCCGAGCCTGAATTCAGGGATGCGAAAGCCTGCGCCTTAAACGCTGAATTATCTTTGCTTCTCCCACCAGCCCATGATGTCAAATCCATAGACCGGGGAGCGGGAAGGCCTCCCTAGCCGGCGGCTGAACGCGATCTTATCCGTTGGCTGATAATATAGCGGGATGACATAGTGCCCCGCCATCAGGATGCGGTCCATGGCGCGGGCGGCGGTGGTAAACTCCCTTGCGTCGCGTGCGTCCAGGAGGTGGGCGATCATGGCGTCCAGGGCGGGGCTCCTGACGCCCGGATAATTGCGGGAGCCCGGTATATCCGCCGCCGCCGAACCCCAGTAATATGTCTGCTCATTTCCCGGGGAAAGCGAGGCGTACCAGTCATAAATGATCATGTCGAAATCAAAATTACGCAGGCGTTCTTCATACTGGCTGGAATCCGTGGTGCGCACATTTATGCTGATCCCCAGGCGCTCCGCTGATCTCGCGAAGGCCAGAGCCAGTTTTTCTTCTTCCGGACGTACGAGAAGGATTTCGAACTGCAGTGGCGCGCTGCTAGCGGGATGCGTCATGCGACCATCGCGTAACTCCCATCCCGCTTCATGAAAAAGCTGCAACGCCTGTTTAGCGCCAGCCCGGTTATGGCCGGAGCCGTCGCTGACCGGAGGCCGGTAACTCCGGCGCAGGATTTCAGGGGGCAGGCTCGCGATGAATGGCGCGAGCAGGGCGGCTTCTTCCGGACTGGGCGGCCCGGATGCGGCAAGGTCAGAATTATCGAACAGGCTGGCTGTGCGGCGATAGGCCCCGTAATAAAAATTGCGGTTGATCCATTCAAAATCGAACAGAAACCCCAATGCGCGCCGCACGCGGATATCTTCAAATTTTTCACGGCGGGTATTGAAAACGAAGCCGCGCAGGCCGGATGGCCTGCCATGGGGAATGGCCTCGCGGAGAATGGCGCCCTTGCGAACGGCGCTCACCTCATAGGCGCGCGCCCAGCGAGCGGGATCTTTTTCTGCCCACAGATCGAATTGCCCGGATTTGAAGGCTTCGAAGGCGGTATTCTCATCGCGGTAGAAATCGACGCGGATTTCATCGAAATTGTTCTGCCCACGGTTTACCGGCAGACCCTCCGCCCAGTAATTTTCATTGCGGCGATAGGTGACGCTGCGGCCGGGGGAAATTTCGCTGATTCTGTAAGGGCCGGAACCCAATGGCGGGCGCAGGCTGGGGGCCGTCAGATCCTGCCCGGAATACCATGTTTTCGAAAGAATGGGCATCAGTCCGATAATCAATGGCATTTCCCGGTCCGGCGCGGAGGGGTCAAAATAGAATCTGACCTTGCCAGGTTGCGGTTGGGTGATGCGGATGACTTTCGCATAATATTCCCTGTGATTTGGGCGGCCTTTTTTTCGCAGGGTCTCCAGGGAAAAGATCACATCCTCCGCACGCAGCGGGGAGCCATCGGAAAAGCGCGCACGCTCATCGAGGGTGAATTCCACCCAGGAGCGGTCGGTGGGCGTCTCCACGGCGCGCGCAACCCAGGCGTATAACGAAAAGGCTTCGTCATGACTGCGTTTAAGAAGGCTTTCGAACACCCATTCCCGTATGCCAGGCGGAACAACGCCGCGCACCGTGAAGGGATTGAGATTGTCAAACCCGCCCGGCTCGCCAAGCGTCAGCCTGCCGCCTTTGGGGGCGTCTGGATTCACATACGGAAAATGCGTGAACCCCGGCGGCAGTTGCGTCTCCCCATGCATGGCCACTCCGTGACGGGGGGTGGCGAAGGCCTGGACAGTGAGCAGGCTCACGGCAAGGATCAGGGCCGAGATCGAAAAAAGGGCTTTCATTGGCAGGAAGATTCCACAAAATGACGCCTAGTGAACCGAATCTGAAGTGTGTCACATTTGTCCGCAAGCATTGAACGAACTTCAGATTCATTAGGGTCACCAGCAGAACTATGATTATAGTGTGGGTTGGGATTTGACGTTGCTGTAAATGCCCGCCGCGTTTAATAGCGGAAACTTCAAATCCACCACACTGGCAGGCAATAACGTAAACTTTCCCGGCCGGCCCCTTGGCCAGGGCGTCGTGGTGTTCCGGCGGGCAAATGATAAGAGGCGGGATGCGCAACCAGTTCAACCGGCAGATCGTTTTAGCGGCGCGGCCGGTTGGCGCGCCAAAGGAGAGCGATTTCAGCCTGATCGAAACGCCTGTTCCAAGCCCGGGGCCGGGACAGATGCTGGTGAGGGTGATCTATCTTTCTCTCGATCCCTATATGCGGGGCAGGCTGAATGCGGGGCCTTCCTATGCCGCCCCTGTCGGGATTGGCGGCGTCATTACCGGACGCACCGTCTCGCAGGTCGTGGAATCGCGCCTAGATGGCTATGAACCCGGGGATTTCGTGTTCTGCGACACGATAGGCTGGCAAGAATATGGGCTGATCGATGGGGGCGCCCTGGGGCTGCGCAAGCTCGATCCGAAAGTCGCGCCGCTCAGCACTTCACTGGGCGTGCTGGGCATGCCTGGTTTTACCGCCTGGTATGGATTGCTGGAACTGGGCGAACCGAAGCCTGGTGAAACGGTGGTGGTCTCCGCAGCCACGGGCGCGGTCGGCTCCCTCGCCGGTCAGATCGCGAAAATCAAAGGATGCCGCGCTGTGGGCATTGCCGGCAGTCCGGAGAAATGCGCCTTTGCCGTCAGGGAACTGGGGTATGACGCCTGTATCAGCCATCAGAGCGCCACATTGCCAGCAGAGCTGCGTGAAGCCTGCCCGAAAGGCGTCGATGTCTATTTCGAAAATGTCGGCGGCAAGGTGTTCGAAGCAGTGTTCCCGCAGATGAACACTTTTTCGCGCCTGGTGCTGTGCGGCCAGATCTCCGGTTACAACGCCCTGACGCCGCCGGAAGGGCCCAACAAGGCGCCGCTGGTGATGATGGGAATGATTGGCAAGCGCATGCGCGCCAGCGGGTTCGTGATCGGAGATCACCGGGACCGTTTCGAGGCGTTTCTGCAGGAGGCGGGCGCATGGCTGAGAGAGGGGAAAATCCGTCACCGCGAAGACATCGCCATGGGGCTGGAAAGCGCTGTGTCGGCGTTTCAGGGGTTACTGGAAGGCCGAAATTTCGGCAAACAGCTGGTGCAGATCACCGAGGATCCGAGTTAGTCCAGAACCACAGGAGAAACCCATTTTTGCCAGCCCCCTGATGAATGTGAAGTTCGTTCAGCGCTTGTGGAGAAACGTAACGAATTTCAAATTAGCGGAACGGATGAAAAAAGGGACGGCATAAAAAAAAGCAGGAGGAAGAAGATGACAGAAGCCGAACGCGATCTGATTGAACGGGCGTGCGAGAAACTCAGCATCGCCTATGCGCGGCATATTGATTTCCGCGAATACGAAGCCTTCGCGGACCTGTTTACGGAAGACGGCGTGCTGGAAGTGTTCGGCAATCAGTTGCGCGGACGCAAGTCCATTCTGACGTCCATGTCAGACAGGCCCGCCAACCGGAAATCCCTGCATATCTTCACCAATATCTGGACGAATGTCCTGGACCAGGACAATGCGACCGGCAAGACCTATCTGTCCCTGTTCCGCGCCGATCATGACGGACCGGGGCCTGCGCCCAACACGCTGCCTTTGCTGGCGGGATATTATGATGACGTGTTCGTGCGCACCCCCAAAGGCTGGCGTTTTGCAAGCCGCAAGGCCACGATGCTTTTCATGCAGACTTAACGGGGTTTTCCGGCCGTTTCGGCTTTGGCGGGCTTTGGCAGCTTGCCGCCCCATCCATAGGCGATTTCACGCAAGGTCTTTCCGCCCAGCTCCACCATGCGTTCGCCTATGGGCTGGCCGCCCATGCGTTCAAAGAATTTGGCGGTGGGATTGTCCGCCAGTATGCGGAGCATCACGGCGCTGAAGCCCGCGCGGCCGAGATTGACAAGGGCGGCTTCGAACAATTCCTTGCCAAGCCCCATGCCCTGACAGACGGGCCGTACATACAGGGCGTAGATTTCACCACGAAAACTTCCCGCTTCTATACGGATGGCTTCATGCGCCAGGCCGCAACTGACGAAGCCCATGGGGCCAAGCTTGTCGTCTTCCGCCAGGAATATGCCCTGGGGGGAGCGCACCAGCGTTTTCTTCCATTCGGCAAGACGCGCGTCATAGCCATGATCCGGGGCGGATTCCACGGTTAGAACCCCGGCATGGGCCACCTGCCACGCATCCACGTGAATGTCTGCAATGGCGGCTGCGTCGGCAGGACGTGCGGCGCGAATTTCGATCATGATCTCGCCGGACGGGTTTAGGCGGAAACCCCTACGCCTTTTTCCGTGAGGTATTGGGAAAGCTCGCCGCTTTCGTACATTTCGCGCACGATGTCACAGCCGCCAAGGAATTCCCCCTTTACGTAAAGCTGGGGAATGGTCGGCCAGTTGGAAAACTGCTTGATTCCTTCGCGGACGTCCTGATTCTGGAGCACGTCGACGCTTTTGAAGTCGACGCCCAGATGCTGGAGGATCTGACACACCGTGGAAGAAAAGCCGCATTGGGGGAACTGCGGCGAGCCCTTCATGAACAGCAGCACATCGATGCTTTCGACGGCGTTCTTGATTTCATCATGGATGGTTACGTCGCTCATGGCCTGTTTCCCCGGGGTTTTAAGTAAATTTGCGATTACCTCTTAGCTAAGCAGAGGTCCGGCTCAAGTCAAGGGCTAGTGGTCCGGAGCGCCGCCGCAGGAAGAGGCCTGATCCGGTCATTCCGGTACGGACGTATGCAGCATGAGGGCGTGAAGCTCGCCCCCCATGCGGCCCTGAAGCGCGGCATAGACCATTTGATGCTGTTGCACCCGCGTCTTTCCCTTGAAGGCCGCGCTTCGCACATAGGCCGCGTAATGGTCGCCATCGCCCCGCAGATCTTCGATACGAACCTCGGCGTCCGGCAGTCCCTGTCTGATCAATTGCTCGATTTCGGCAGCTTGCATGGCCATGTTCAACTCTCCATATAGGCGGGAAACCAGTTTTCATGGGCGCGGCGCAACTCCGCAAGCGTTTGCATGGGATACCCCTCCAGCGCGATGTCCTTTCCGCCCAGTGTTCCCAGTTTCAGAACCGGAACGTTTCCGCTGCGGGCGGCCGCAATCAGGGCGTCGGCCTTTTCCGGAGAAACGCTCAGCACATAGCGCGCCTGATCCTCGCCAAACAGGAAGGCGTGCCGGCGGTTTGCAGGCGCCGGAATCTTGAGCGCGCAGCCCATATTCCCCGCCAGCGCCATTTCCGCAACCGCCACCAGCAGTCCGCCATCGGACACGTCGTGCGCGGCGGTGACATTGCCGGACAGGATCTGATGGCGCACGAAATCGCCATTCCGGCGTTCGGCTGCGAGATCCACCGGGGGTGGGGCGCCATCGGTTCGCCCGGCGATTTCGCGGGCATAGAGAGACTGTCCCAGATGCCCGGCGGTTTCGCCAATAAGCAGGATTTCGTCCCCCTCTTGCTTGAAAGCGAGGGTCGCCATGCAACCGATATCCTCCAGCACGCCGATTGCGCCAATGGCCGGCGTGGGAGGAATGGCCGCGCCATTGGTTTCATTGTAGAGCGAGACATTGCCCGACACGATGGGCATGTCCAGCGCGCGGCAGGCTTCGCCGAGGCCTTCGATGCAGCCGACAAACTGTCCCATGATTTCAGGCCGTTCCGGATTGCCAAAATTCAGGCAATCGGTAACTGCGAGCGGTTTCGCCCCAACGGCGCTCAGATTTCGGAAGGCTTCCGCGATGGCCTGTTTGCCGCCTTCTTTCGGGGATGCGGCGCAGTAGCGCGGAGTGACATCCACTGTGGCGGCAAGGCCCTTGCGGCTGTCGTGCACGCGGACCACGGCGGCGTCGCCGCCGGGGCGCTGCACCGTGTCGCCCATGACCATGTGATCATATTGCTCCCAGACCCAGCGGCGGCTGGACAGATGCGGCCCTCCTAGCAGTTTCCCCAGGGTTGCGACGGGGTCATCCGTTCCTGGCACATCTTCCGCCGCCAGAAAGGCCGCCTGCGGCGCCGGTGTCCAGGGGCGCTGATAGACCGGCCCTTCTTCCGCCAAAATGCGTACGGGAAGATCGGCGACGATCTCTCCCTGGTGGCGAATCTGGAACTGGCCGCTATCCGTAGTTTCGCCGATGACGGCGAAATCAAGCTCCCATCTTTCGAAGATTTCCCGCGCCGCCCCGGTGCGATCGGGGTGCAGCACCATCAGCATGCGTTCCTGGCTCTCGGACAGCATCATTTCATAGGCGCTCATGCCGGTTTCCCGGCAAGGGACCCGGTCGAGGTCCAAGGCCAAGCCCAGTCCGCCTTTTGAGGCCATTTCCACCGCCGAGCAGGTCAGACCCGCCGCTCCCATGTCCTGAATGGCGATCACCGCGTCCCCCGCCATCAGCTCAAGACAGGCCTCCAGCAGCAGTTTCTCGGTGAACGGGTCGCCCACCTGGACGGTGGGCCGTTTTTCCTCTGAATTGTCGTCAAATTCAGCTGACGCCATGCTGGCCCCGTGAATGCCGTCACGCCCGGTCTTCGAGCCCACATAGACGACCGGATTACCGACGCCGCTGGCTTTTGAATAGAACACCCGGTCGGCGCGGGCGATTCCCACGCACATGGCGTTGACCAGGATATTGCCGTTATAGCCGGGATCGAAATTCACTTCGCCGCCGACGGTGGGAACGCCGATGCAATTGCCGTAACCGCCGATGCCGGCGACAACCCCTGATACGAGATGCCTTGTCCTGCCGTTTTCCGGCGCCCCGAAGCGCAGCGCGTTCAGATTGGCGACCGGGCGGGCGCCCATGGTGAAGACGTCGCGCATAATGCCGCCAACCCCGGTTGCGGCTCCCTGATAGGGTTCGATGAAACTCGGATGGTTATGGCTTTCCATCTTGAAGATCGCAACCAGCCCATCGCCGATATCCACCACCCCTGCGTTCTCCCCTGGCCCGCACACCACCTGGGGTCCCGTGGTGGGCATGGTGCGCAGCCAGACGCGCGAGCTTTTGTAAGAGCAGTGTTCGTTCCACATGGCGGAGAAGATGCCGAGTTCGGTGATATTCGGTTCGCGGTTCAGCAGGCGCAGAATCTGCGCATATTCCTCCGGCTTCAGCCCGTGCTGGGCGACGATTTCAGGGGTGATCGCTATGCGCATTGGAACTGGTCCAGCAGGCTTTCGAAAAACGCCCGTCCATCGCTGCCCCCCAGTTCGGGTCCGATGAGACGTTCAGGATGCGGCATGAGCCCCATGATATTACCAGCCCCATTCACGATGCCCGCGATATTGTTTAATGAGCCGTTGGGATTGGCGCCGGCGGTGACGGCGCCGTTCGCATCGCAGTAACGCAAAACCACAAGATTGCCGGCTTCGAGACGCTCCAGCGTTTCCTGATCTGCGAAATAATTGCCGTCATGATGCGAAATTGGAAAACGCACCACCTGTCCCGGTCGATAACGCCGGGTGAAGGGCGTTCCGGTGTTTTCCACTTTCAGAAAGACGTCGCGGCAGATGAATTTAAGCCCGGCGTTGCGCATCAGCGCGCCGGGCAGCAGGCC
>DMKG01000302.1:5789-5954 GCA_003454415.1 Alphaproteobacteria bacterium | reverse complement strand
TAGCTGGCTGCGTGCCCCTCAGCCAGCTACCGCCAGGCGGGCTTCTTCCGCAGGCGAAATGATATTCAGCTCAATGCCTGTCTCCGCCTGCACCTTGGCGACGAACTCGGAGGCGTTGGCCGCATGGCGGCAGGCCGCGGTGGCGACATGGTGAGAACGGGACAC
>DMKG01000302.1:5077-5434 GCA_003454415.1 Alphaproteobacteria bacterium | reverse complement strand
CCCCGCCGGGTTGGCCTGGCGATCAGCAATCTGCAATTATTTGTGCCCAGATCAAGCGCACCGTAAGTATGCGCCCAGCGACCAATCGCGTGCAACGCATTTCCGTTGTTGCGCCGTTCAGGACCTGAAGTCTCTTCACGCACGCGATCCGCCGCCAGACCTGACGCGGGCTACCCGCCCGCCGCGCCTGTCCGGCACTCCAATAATGTCAATAGTTAACCGTAATGTAACAGTTAAACACAAGGATACAAAGTCATAGTTGACTTTATGTAGCGAACGTCACTAAAGCATTAACCGCATCCTGTTTTCTGGCCCCTCGCGGCCAGCGGCCTGATGGGGGATAGTTTAGCGGTAGAA
>DMKG01000302.1:424-4886 GCA_003454415.1 Alphaproteobacteria bacterium | reverse complement strand
TTCGAATCCAGGTCCCCCAGCCATCCTGTGCCGCGCTATGGATGAACCGTCAGGCCCACCTTATCTGCTTCGCAACGGGGAAAGAAAGGCTCGGAAAATCCTGTACCCCGGGTTCCTGGCCGACGCAATAATTCAGGCCGTGAACCGCCTAAACGTGGTATGAATAAGGCCATTATCATCATGCTCATTAGTGTGAACGATATGCCAAGGCCCAGACTGCTGATTATTGACGATGAGGAAATGTTCTGCGCCTTTGTCGCCGAGGTGGCGGAGGAAATGGGATATGAAGTGCGCGTTCTGACGACTTCGGGCGAATTTATCGCAACTTTCAACGCATTTCAGCCACAGGCCGTGTTCCTCGATATGGTGATGCCGGAACTCGACGGCACCGAGATCACGCGCCTGCTGGCCGAAAGAAAATTTTGCGGCAAGCTGTTTATCGTGACCGGATACAATCAGCAATATTCCAAGATTGCAAAGGCGCTAGGCGAACTTGGGGGGCTGAGCGATGTGGAGCGCCTGAGCAAGCCCCTGCGGCTGGAAGAATTACGACGTGTACTGAGAATATAGCAGCTTTCCCGCTCCGCTCACGGGGAACTGACCAGGGGGATCTCCAGGGAGAACCTGCTGCCCCTGCCGGGCTCGCTCCGCACCCGGATATCGCCATACATCATCTGCGCCAATCGTTTGGATATATGGAGGCCCAGCCCAAGGCCCTTTCCCGTATCGTCATGGTCATGGGCGTCAACACCCCGAACGAATTTCTCAAAAATCTTGTCCTGCATCTCTTGGGCTACGCCGATTCCGGTGTCCCAAACCGTGATGACGGCGAACGGCGCGCCATTCCCTGTGCGGGAGCTGACGTCAATGCCAATGGATCCGCCCGGCTCCGTGAATTTCACGGCATTGCTGAGCAGATTGACAAGTATCTGGGTCGTTGACAGCGGATCCGCCTTTATGAGCCACCCGTCCTGGACATTCAGGCCGCTTATGTCGAGATTCTTAGCCTCGGCCCGTAATTGAATGATTCTCTGGGCCTTATCGACCAGCTCCGCGAGATCGACATTGCGCACGCGAAGGAATGCGTCACTCCCGTCCAGCCGCGCTGTTTCCAGCATCGTCTCTATCAGGGAAAGCAGATGCTGACCAGACTTCAGGATATCGTTCGCATAACCAGCATAATGCGGATTGATTTCGCCAAAAAGTTTCATGCTCATGGCTTCCGAGAAACCAAGAATGGCGTTCAGGGGCGTTCGTAATTCGTGACTCATAGAAGCGAGGAATTCGGATTTCGCCCGCAAGGCCATTTCCGCCCGGCTCCGTTCAATATCAAGCTGAATATTCCGGTTTTCCAGCGCTTCCTTGGCGGCTTCCAACTCCCGCTGCGCTGCCTTGGCCGCATCTTCAGCGCGAAAACGCGCGCTGACATCGACGCCAGCGCCGCGGAATCCCTGAAATTTTCCAGTGACGGACTCAAACACCGGCACGGCGCTGAAATGGAAAAAATACTGCTCTCCTTCCCCAGCACCGCTTATCTGAAAAATCGCGTTACGAAACGGCTGTTGCCTGGTGAAGCCGTCCGGCGGTAATGCGTCAACTCCCGTGCGGTGGATGAAGCGGCCAAGACTGCTTAATTCCTGCCCAATAAACAGAATGGCGGGTTTGCCCAGAACGTCGCTGGCCCGGTCCGAAAGCGCCGTCAGCCTGCCCTCGGCGTCAGTTTCCCAGAAAATATCCGAACTGGCGCGCAATTGATCAGACTTGCCCTCGGCCAGTCTGCCTGCCCGGTTCAAGGCCTCCACCTGATCGCTGATGTCCACATAATGCCCCACAACGCCAAGCAGCGCGCCTTCGCTGTCGGTGACGGGATAATGAAAGGACCGCATATAGATGGTTTGCCTGGACGGATTATGGGGATCCGCAGGGGCTTCCAAGGTTTCGTCGTGTATATAGCTTTCGCAATTATCACTCACAAATTGCAAAATGGCGGCGGGGATACGCATGTCGGCAGGCACAAGGCCCCTTTCCAGCGTTCTGGGATGCAACTGCTCCGCCATGGCGTAATATGCCGAGCTTGCAAAAACAATCCCGCCTTCCGCATTCGCGGCGTAGAAGGCGGCATCGCTCGAAAACCTGATTTTCCGCGCCGCCTCTTCCAGCAGATGCAGCCAGCCGGTTTCGCCAGAGTGAGGCTTCCTCATGGACGCAAAGGGAATTGCTGCTGGCGCAATATTCGCCGCATTTTTCCCCTCGTCACGCGTAAACCGCTGCATTGGCATTCCATTTAAAATTAAATCGCGGAGTGTCTGTTCATATGGCCTTTCCCGCAACATTTTTCTGAAGTACGGAATCACTGTGCCAGTACCGCAAAGTTATACGCGCGCTATCAGGTGATATTTCTTTGAACAAATCAAGTAGTTTAGGCGCAAGCGTCGCGGATTGTTTGCGGGTATGACGGCTTTGTAACAATAACGCCATGGCCGAGAAATATGCTTCAGGGATATCCGTCGACCTGCACAGGATCGCAAATGGCGTGAGATCCGGATCAAGGATGATCCGATTTACCGTAGTGAAATTCACCCCCGCCAGGATTGAAAAACCGGCGCAAAATGCAGAGATGCGCTGCCTGCGCAATAAATCGATCAGCGTTTCCGGTGTGAGCTGCTGCTCGTTTTCCATTTTCTGAGCCAACGACACAGCCGTATTTTCCGTGCTGAGCCGGCGCGCTTCGTCGTCGGTTTCGATCAGATCTGAGGTGACGCTCTCCAGCGCCATATCCAGTTCATGCTCTTTAATTGGATGTTCTGTGAGTATCTGGTTGCGCAACGCGGCGGACACCCACCAGAACATGCTGTGCGCGAGATTCGAAGGCAGGTCCGTCCGGCGCAGTAAGGGCTCCTGAAACTGATCAAATCTGCGGCTTTCCGCTACCAGATAAGCCATAGCCGCAGCGGATAACTCCGCCTTCGGATTACGGATAAGCGCCTCGATAACCTCCGGCACATCACGATCAATCAGCGCCTGACTCACCCCTTCTGAAACGGTATCGCGAATGGCGATACAGAGGAGATGTTCCTTGGTGCGCTGGCGCACGATTTCTATCAGCGTTTCGTCACTTAAAAGCTTTGACCTCTGGAGAACGGGACGGGCCACCTCTATTTCGTCATTGGCCAGCATTTCGAGCAACCCCTTTGGCGCAACCGGGGAGTCCGCCAGCTTGCCCGCGAGCTTCTGACGTATCTGCAGCTCGAATTCCTTAACCAGTCTAACCAGGACCTGGTCGATCAGGGCGCGTTCCCTGTCGCTTAGACGCCCTTCATCGGTTATCGAGAGGTCAAGGATGTTTTCCGCAAGGATCTGACGTGAATGGAGAGTTCCCTGGCGCGCCATTGCGATCAGGGAAGAAATATCTTTTTCTGCGCCTGTTACGCTCATCGAATTACCGTTATATTGAGTATGATGCTTGCCATTTGGCACATATCCGCACTTGCATGCGATGACAGGATAGGGCCGGAAAGCAAACAAATGGTTAACTTTACCTGAATGAAGGAAATTACTAGAGGGAAGATGCGGAATGGCGGCGCAGGTAAGTGTAAAATTCATAAACGACACAGGTCTGAAAGAAATACGCATTGGCGTGAGGGAATTCGAATGCATGGGGGCAAGCAGACCCCACGATCACCCGCATATTTATCTGGATATGGGGCAGAAAAGCCGGATCCGCTGCCCCTATTGTGGAACATTATACGTTTTCGATCAAACACTTAAGGCGCATGAGGCCGAGCCGCAGGCCTGTCTTGTGACCACAGGATAGGCTATTTGCCCCCCAGATCCTTTCAGGTCGACGTCCTTCTCACCGGCACAGCCGGCAAGATCGGCCTCTGCGCCTGTCCCGGACGCAAATTCCAGCAGCTTTCCGGCCTTTCCCCCGACTCCGATTTGAAGGCGGATCTGGAGGCGATACGCGCGTTTCCGGCAGCCGTCCTGATCACCTTGATGGAAGGGGGGGAACTGGACTGGGCCGCCGCCAGTTTGCCACAGTTGAGATCCGCGGCTGAAGAGGCCGGGTTACATCACATCCATCTGCCAATTGTGGATGGAGACATCCCTGACATCCAGTGGGAGCGGAACTGGGAATTTCATGGCCCCCGATTGCATGACGAGCTCCACGGGGGAGGAAATATTGTTTTTCACTGCCGGGGCGGCAGGGGACGGGCGGGGCTGGCCGCCGCCCGTGTGCTCATAGAACTGGGCGCCCCACCCCAGGAAGCCATGGCGAGGGTGCGGCAGGCGCGCCCCGGAGCCATCGAAACGAAAGTGCAGGAAGCCTATTTGTTGAGGCTTGTCACCCGAAACTGAAATTCGTCAACCCGATGCAATAGGGTGGAACGTGCTTCAGCCGCATAAGGGCCGCCGCCAGCGTTTCTGGATCGGGGCATTGTGAGGAGGGGCAAATGTCACT
>DMKG01000302.1:0-339 GCA_003454415.1 Alphaproteobacteria bacterium | reverse complement strand
GTGAGGAGGGGCAAATGTCAAATCCACCCCCTCGATCCCTGATTTTTCTGTAATCGGAGGCGTTATTGCTGATTAAATAGGCCATTCAAAATAACGATAAGGAAAAACACCATGGCGAGTTTCACTTCTGACGGATTGAAGATTGCTTTTAACGCCGCAGGATGGGGCGACCCGATCCTGTTCCTGCATGGATTCGCCGCCAACCGGAATCAGGCCTGGCGCGCCAGCGGCTGGTTCGATCTGATGGATAAAGCAGGCCTGGATTATGCGGCGATGGATCACCGGGGACATGGCGAAAGCGACAAACCCCACGATGTCGAAGCCTATACCGGCGACAAG
>DMKG01000194.1:1681-7114 GCA_003454415.1 Alphaproteobacteria bacterium | reverse complement strand
GAACTGCGGATGCGTGCGCGAGAGGAAGATCTGCGGCCCGCGCGTTTCCTTGCGCACGTCGAAGATATAGGCGCGGATACGGTCGCCATTGCGGAAATTTTCGCGCGGCAACAGTTCATCGCGGCGGCAAATGGCTTCGGCGCGTCCCAGATCGACAATCACATTGCCATATTCAACCCGCTTCACGACGCCATTGATGATCTCGCCGATCCGGTCCTTGAATTCTTCATACTGGCGCTGACGTTCCGCGTCGCGGACCTTTTGCACAATCACCTGTTTCGCGGTCTGCGCGGCGATTCGGCCAAATTCGAGCGGCGGCAGCTCCTCGGAGATGAAATCACCGATCTCCGCAGCCGGATTACGGCGCTGCGCATCCGCCAGGGCGATCTGGCGCGCCGGAAATTCGGGGATTTCCACCACTTCCAGAAGTCTGTGCAGCCGGATATCACCGCTTTTCCGGTCGATTTCGACGCGAATCTCGTTTTCGGCGCCATAACGGGATTTCGCCGCCTTCTGAATCGCCTCTTCCATCGCCCCTAGAACCACATCATGGCCGATGGTTTTTTCCCGCGCAACCGCGTCCGCAATCTGCAACAATTCAAGCCTGTTCGCGCTAACAGCCGTACCCGCCATATTTCGCTTCTCCCTAGAGCGATCTGCGTTCAGATGACTTCATCTGAACGCAGCAAGTTATCGACAACAAAACCCAGCGCCCGCCGCCTTTCTTTCAAAACGCCTCACGCACTAGGTGGTAAATTTGTCCTGCGGCTTCGTGTCCGCAGCCGGTTGCGGCCTTTGCTTCAAACTTTCTGCGATCAGCGCATCGGTCAGCACCAGCCGCGCCTTGAGCAGCAGCGCCAGCGGAAGCTCAACCCTGCCGCAGGCTTCATCTTCCAGCAGCAGCATTTCCCCCGAGGCGGCAAGCCCCCCCAGCACGCCGCGAAACCTGCGGCGGCCCTGTACCGGCTGCGCAGTTTCCACCTTGGCCAGATGTCCCGCGAACCGCTCAAAATCCTTTGGCCGGGTCAACGGACGGTCAATGCCGGGAGAAGACACTTCCAAAGTATATTCCCCGGCAATCGGGTCTTCCACATCCAGCAGCGCGGAAATAACGCGGCTCAACTCTGCGCAGTCCTCAATACTCATCTCGCCGTTTTCCCGCTCCGCCATGATCTGCAGGACCGGACGCCTTGAGCCCGTATAACTGATGCGCACAAGGGCAAAACCCATCGCCTCCACTGCAGGGGTGATCGCCTCCCCGATACGGCCGATCAAGTCAGTTGGCTGGGACATGGCCCGTGATACCACATATCCTCAAACAAAAAAGTGGGCCCGCAGCCCACCCAAAACACATGATTATCTGCCTAACATAGCGCAATCACACGCCCGATCAAGGGAATTTCAGCAAATAGGGCCTATAAACGCGCCGCCCTCAGATAGTGCGGGGCGCGGCCGGCCGACAACGCCTTTCGTTCGTATCGGGTGACCGGCCAGTCTCTGGGCGTCTGCGGCAGCAGGACAAAGCCCGGATGCGCCTGAAAAGTGGCGAGGCAATCCGCGAAATATCCCGCATGATCACTGACAAAGCGCAATTCCGCGCCGGTTCGCATGACCCGGGCCAGGGCTGACGCCGTTTCGGCCTGCATCAGCCGCCGCTTGTGGTGGCGCAGCTTGGGCCAGGGGTCGGGAAAGAGTACAAAAACCCGGCTGAGGCACGCGTCCGGCAGCGCGGACAGTAAAATCCTGGCGTCCCCATTGTGAATGCGGATGTTCTGCAGTCCCTGTTCTTTTATACTGCGCAGCAGCCGCACCACGCCATTGGCGAAGACTTCGCACCCAATGAAGCCGATATCGGGATGGGCCGCCGCCCTCCAGGCGAGATGCGCGCCATCCCCAAAGCCGATTTCCAGCCATAATTCGCGGATGGCGGCTGAAAACAGCCCAAAGGGCGCCGCCGCGCCAGCCAGTGGCGCAGCATATTCCGGCAACTCGTTTTCCAGGGCATTCTGACCCCCGGCGCGCAGATGACGGCCCCTTTTGCGGCCGTGCAGCCGCGAAGGAGGATAGGGCTGCGCGCCGGGGCTGACGTGTCCGGGTTGCAGATCGGCGCCGGTCACGTCAGCTAAGCGCCGCCTTCAGATCTTCCACAAGATCCGTCTTTTCCCATGAAAAGCCGCCATCGGCTTCCGGCGTGCGGCCGAAATGCCCATAAGAGGCCGTGCGCGCGTAAATCGGACGGGCAAGACCCAGACGGTCCCGGATGCCGCGTGGCGAAAAATCCGCCACCTGGGCAATGACTTTTTCAAGCCGGGCTTCATCGACTGCGCCGGTGCCATGGGTGTTGACGTAAATCGCCAGCGGTTTCGACACGCCGATGGCGTAAGCCAGCTGAATCGTGCAGCGTTCAGCCAGCCCCGCGGCCACCACATTCTTGGCCATATGCCGAGCGGCATAGGCGGCCGAGCGGTCCACCTTGGTGGGATCCTTGCCGGAGAAAGCCCCGCCGCCATGGGGGGCGGCGCCGCCATACGTATCCACGATGATCTTGCGGCCGGTCAATCCCGCGTCTCCATCGGGCCCGCCAATGACGAAACTTCCGGTGGGGTTGACGTAAAATTCGTCTTCCGGGCACATCCAGCCCTTCGGCAATACGGCTTCGACGTAGGGACGCACGATTTTCTTCACATCGGACTGGGTCATCCCCTCGACATGCTGGGTAGAGACCACGATCGAGGTCGCCTGGACCGGTTTGCCATTGACGTAACGCAGCGTGACCTGGCTTTTCGCATCCGGCCCCAGCCCCGGCTCACGCCCCGCATGACGGGCGTCCGACATCGCCTTCAGAATCCGGTGCGCATAGACAAGAGGCGCCGGCATCAGCACGTCGGTTTCCCGGCAGGCATAACCGAACATAATACCCTGATCCCCCGCGCCGATATCTTTGTTGCCGAGAGCGTCAACCCCCTTGGCGATATCAGCGGATTGGGCATGCAGGCGGATGATCACCTCAGCCTTTGCGTGATGAAATCCTTCCTGTTCGTAGCCGATTTTCCTGACCGTATCGCGCGCCAGCTCCTCGATTCTTTCGCGTGGAACGTCACCCCGCACCTCTCCCGCCAACACGATCAAATTAGTGGTCGTCAGGGTTTCACAGGCGACGCGCGCATTGGGATCGCGGGACAGAAATTCATCCACCACCGCATCGGAGATCATATCGCAAATTTTGTCGGGGTGGCCCTCGGAGACAGATTCGCTCGTAAATAAATAATCGTTTCTCGCCACCGTTGAGCCTCCTGAACTTGGATGAAGGCCCTTCACATAACATTTTCGCGCCAGAAAAGCACAGATTTATCACTGGAAAGGACGCGCCGAAATTCATCCGCAGAGATGTCAGCCCTTCAGGCGTCCGCTTGCCCATCCTGTCCGGCAACCGCCCGCGCCAGATCGATCAGCCGTTTGCGCACCATCGGGTCCTTTATCCCGGCAAAGGCCCGGTTCAGATGCACGCTTTCGGCTGTGTGCATGAAATCCATCACCATTGGGGCGGGATCGGACTCGCTGAAACCCCTGACTGACGCCGCCTCTCCCGGAGCGTCATCGAAAAAAAACTGCACCGGAACGCCAAGCAATTGCGCGATACGGTAAAGACGGCCCGCCCCGATGCGGTTGGCCCCCTTTTCATATTTTTGGACCTGCTGAAACGTCAGGTCGAGCGCTTCGCCAAGTTTTTCCTGACTCATGCCGATCAGCATGCGTCTTAGCCGTACCCGGCTTCCGACATGCACGTCAACAGGATCAGGCGACTTTCTGGTCATGGTTAATGTCCCATAGAATAAACTAACTAATAATTTATTTCCTGCAGCCCGAAAGCTAACCCTAATTCGTCTTAAGGTCTAAAAAAAACGTACTGAAAATTTATGGCGAGATGAAAACCCCCTTCAAAACTGATGTGATTTGCCTCTCCCCATAAGGGTAGAAAGGTAAACCGTCCCGAAGAACATCAGCAGGAAGACGTAAGTACTGTCACCAAAACGTGCATAGGGGGTGATTGCTATAATATTAGGCAGGGATACGTCAAGAACCCCCTGCTGATTAAGGCCCAGCGCCTTCTCCCGCCTGCCATATGCGTCAATGACCCCGGAAATCCCGGTATTGGCGACACGCGCCAGGGGCAGGCCCTGCTCAATGGCGCGCATGCGGGCTTGCGCAAAGTGTTGCGCGGGTCCGCTGGTATTCCCGAACCAGGCGTCATTGGTGACATTCAGCAACCAGGCGGGACGATCTTTCCTGTTCACGGCCCCCGCCGGAAATATGGCCTCATAACAAATCAGTGGACTGAAGGGTGGAAGCCCCGGCGCGGTGAGGGTCTGCGGGCCCCGCCCGGCGGCGAAGCTGCCCAGATCGACCGTGAGCTTCCGGAAGCCTATGGCCGCGAACAATTCCGGAAAGGGCAGAAATTCGCCAAAAGGAACCAGATGCGCCTTGTCATAGATATCCCCGACCTCGCCCCCGCCTTTCACCACGAGGACACTGTTATATACGGGCGCATCCAGGGGCGACAGCCCCTCACCTTCTCCCAGACGGGGAGAGCCGGTAATGACCGCGCCGGCCGGCCCCACCAGTGACCCCATCCGTTCGAGCGCCGGGCTGGACTGCAACAACAGAAACGGAGTTGCGGCTTCCGGCCACAGGATATGGGTGGGCGGGTCAACAGACGGCGTTAATGACAATTCCATCAGCTTACGGAATATAGCCCCTCGCTGTTCCGGCAGCCATTTGGCCGCCTGGGGAATATTGGGCTGCACGATGCGCAACCGCACCCCTGCAACCTCCCCCGGCTCTGGCTGCGACAGCCGCCAGGCGCCGAAGGACGCCATCGCCACAATCATGACCCCCCCGCAAGCCTGCGGAACGCCCACCCAGGGGTTACGCGGGGTTCCATACGCCAGCAGCGCGGGCAGCGCCGCCAACAGGACTGTCAGCAGGCTGAGCCCGTAAATACCTGTGATCGCCGCGCTTTGCGCGATGACCAGCCAGAGTGGAAAGTCCGATGACCAGGCATAACCGGCTAAATTCCAGGGAAACCCCGTAAAGACGTGGCCCCGCAGCCATTCGAACGACGACCAGCTAAGAGCCAGGAGCACAATCCGCCCTATATACGGGCCCCGCCAGCCCAGCTTCGCCAGCATCGCGGCCGCGGCGGTAAACAGCGCCAGTCCCCCCGGCAGCAGCAGCACGGCCGCGGGAATAAAGTGGGCAAACGCCTCCGCATCCACCACCAGGGCAAAACCGACCCAGTACAGGCCGCTCAGGAAAAATCCGAAGCCGAACCACCAGCCCGTGGCGGCCGCGGCCCTTAGGTTTGCCGCCCGGTCCAGAAGCCAGACAAGCAGAGTAAAACTTATCAGATAGACGGGCGCGACATGAAACGGC
>DMKG01000194.1:0-1445 GCA_003454415.1 Alphaproteobacteria bacterium | reverse complement strand
GAGAGTGGCCAGGACGCCCGCCGTGAACGCCAGCGCGCAGGCCCGGACCGGCCCGCTGGCTACAATCCATTCTCTTGCAGCCCCCGCCCAGCTATTCACGTCTGCGCGACACCGGCCGTTTCATCCGCAGGCGTTTCATTTTTGAGATGCACCCGCAATCTTTTGACGCTTCGCGGATCTGCCTCAAGAATCTCGAACTCCAGGCCGGCAGGATGGGTGATCAATTCCCCACGCTGGGGCACGCGGCCGGTGAGCGAAGACACCAGGCCTCCCAGAGTGTCCGCATATTCCACTTTTTCATCGGGCACCAGGGAAAACCCGGTGGCGGCCTCCAGCGTTTCCGTCTCCACGCGAGCGTCCGCCTCAAATCCGCCGTCAGGGCGCGCAATCAGTTTCGGTCCTTCCTCCACGTCATGTTCATCGCGCATCTCCCCAACGATTTCCTGCACCAGATCCTCGATGGTGATCAGGCCGTCCGTGCCGCCAAATTCATCGATGACCAGCGCCATGTGACTGCGCGTCACCCGCATCTTCAGCAGCAAATCCACCGCCCGCATGGAAGGGGGCACGAACAGAAGCTCCCGGCACATAGCCGTGAGTTTGAACTCGGACGCTTTTTCCATACCCGCTTCAAACCAGTGCCGCAGCACATCCTTGATGTGCACCATGCCCACAGGCTCATCCAGCGTTTCGCGATAAACCGGCAGTCTGGAATATCCAACGCTGATGAACATCCTGATCAGATCTTCCTGACTTGCGGTGGAGTCAATGGCGGCGATATCCGCACGCGGCACCATGACGTCATCGACGCGCAATTGGCCGATATGCATGATATTGACCAGCATCTGCCTTTCGACCGGCGTAAAATCGCCACTTTCCGCCTGATGACCGTCGATGACCTCCGCCAGGCTTTCGCGCAGGCTTTCTCCACGCTGGCGGAATTTTTCCCGCAGACGGCTGAACAGCCTGGCCCGCGCCGAGGCGTCGGCATTCGCCTCGGCGGGCTTTTCCTGAGAACGGCGTTCAATATCCGGCGTAACCATCACCTGCGCCCCGGCTCTGTCCGGTAGGGGTCGGCAATGCCAAGCCCTGCCAGAATTCTGCGTTCCAGCGCTTCCATATTTTCCGCCTCTTGCGCCTCCTCATGATCAAAGCCAAGCAAATGCAGAGTTCCATGCACGACCAGATGCGCAAGATGATCCAGCGCCGGCTTGCCTTCTGCCGCTGCTTCCCGCAGCAGGGTTTCAAAAGCGAGGACCACATCCCCCAGCAGTCTGGGCCCGATGGCGTCCTCATCCTCCGCCGGGAAAGATAGCACATTGGTCGGTTTGTCAATATTACGATAATTGCGATTCAAATCACGCACAAAGGCGTCATCCGCCAGCACAAGACACATTTCACCGTCCGCGGGCGCGCCGGCGGCCGTGTCCGCCGCGGCCGCCAGG
>DMKG01000181.1 GCA_003454415.1 Alphaproteobacteria bacterium | reverse complement strand
GAAGAGCCACCCAATCCGCCGGAAGGGCGGGAGAAGAACCCAGTCTTGCTCTGGCGAAAACCCTTTATGGAATGAATCTGCGAATGGGGCGTCTGAAAACTGGAACGCCGCCACGGCTGGATGGCAGAACAATCGATTGGGCCGGATTGGACAAGCAACCAGGAGATGATCCGCCTGCGCCGTTTTCCTTTCTGACCAAAGAAATCACGACCCCCCAAGTGTGTTGCTACATTACCTATACGAATGAGGCAATGCACGAGATGATTCGTGCGAATCTGCATGAGGCGCCTATTTATACGGGACAGATCGGCGGCCGGGGCCCTCGCTATTGCCCGTCTATCGAAGATAAAGTCGTACGCTTTGCCGGAAAAACGGCCCATCAGATCTTTTTGGAGCCCGAAGGGCTGGAAAGTGACTGGATCTATCCCAATGGCGTCTCTACCTCTTTGCCGGAGGATGTGCAGCGCGCCATGGTCAGGACGATACGAGGATTGGAGAAGGTTGAATTTTTTCGGCCAGGCTACGCTATCGAATATGATTTTGTAGACCCGAGGGAACTTCTTCCCACTCTTGAGACCCGCGCTATAAAGGGATTGTATCTGGCGGGACAGATCAACGGAACAACCGGGTATGAAGAGGCTGCAGCCCAGGGCCTGCTGGCGGGGGTCAATGCGGGGCGTCTGGCCAGCGGCGCTGACGGAGTTGTGCTGGACCGAACCCAGGCCTATATGGGTGTGATGATAGACGATCTCACGAGTAAGGGGGTTACGGAACCCTATCGTATGTTCACCTCCCGTGCGGAATACCGGTTGAGTTTAAGAGCGGATAATGCTGATCAACGGCTGACGTCGACCGGGCAGGACTGGGGTTGCGTATCATCAAATCGCTGGCGGGTCTTCAGGGAAAAACAGACAGCCTATCAATCTGCGCGGAAGCTGCTGAGCAGTCTGAGCATAACTCCTGCAAAAGCGCGTGCTTATGGAATTCAGATCAACCAGGATGGCGTTCCACGCAACGCCATGACGCTTTTGAGTTATTCAGGGATGAATATAGGGCTCTTGACAAAAATCTGGCCTGAACTCAGTCAGATTTCACTGGATATCGCCGAGCAGATCGAGACCGATGCGGCCTACGCGACCTATCTGCAACGGCAGGAGGCGGATATCGCGGCTTATCGCAGGGACGAAGCCCTGGTCCTTCCCCGGAGTCTGGATTACAGCCAGATAAAAGGCCTGTCCAATGAAGTTCGGCAACGTCTTATGGACGCCTGTCCAGCGACTTTGGGACAGGCCGCCCGGCTTGAAGGGATCACACCCGCTGCACTGACAACCTTACTGGTGCATGTCAAAAAACAGCAACAGAAGCCCTTTTCGGGTCCCAGAGTGAGTTTTGAATAAAACTGCCGGGGACCAGGCTCCATAAATGTGGGCATGCTCCGTCACTCTCATCTCTCTTCCTGTGAAAAGGGGGGGCAAGAAACCGCAGAGAGCGTCATGGCGCCGTATAAACTTGAGAATCTTCAGCAGGAATTTGATCTGTCGGGGAAAACTGCGGAAAGGCTACAGATTTATGCCGATCTTTTAACAAAATGGCAGACCCGCATCAACCTCATCGGCCGGAAAACAGTGCCTGAGCTCTGGGAAAGGCATTTTCGCGACAGCATCCAACTGAAACCCTTTATGACTGATATCATGGATATCATGGATATCCATGATATCTGGATTGACGTGGGCAGCGGCGCAGGGTTTCCCGGTCTGGTTCTGGCGATCCTGCAAAGTGACATGGATAAAATAATCCCGGTCCATCTGATCGAAAGCGATCAACGCAAGGCCATTTTTTTAGGTGAAGTGACTCGCGCTACACAGGCGCCCGCCATCGTGCATAATCAACGAATCGAAATACTGGAAAAGAATGATTTCGAAGGCCCTGTCCGTCTGATTACGGCCAGGGCGCTGGCTCCACTGCACGAGATATTGACTCTGACGGAAAAATTGCGTGAGAACACCACAAAATATCTTCTTCTAAAAGGACAAGATGTTGATAGAGAATTGACACAGACCTCAAAATATATGAAAATGAGGTTAACCACACATCCGAGCCGAACCGATCCGGCAGGACGGGTGCTGGAAATCACGGAGGTGTCCCGTGTCTGATTTGTCGTCTTCCAATGTTCTGCAGCATCCTGCCCATGTTTCACGTGAAACTTATGAGCCGGCCTATCCGCGTGTAATTGCCATCGCCAATCAGAAAGGCGGGGTCGGCAAAACCACCACCACCATTAATTTGGGAACAGCGTTGGCCGCGACAGGCGAAAGAGTATTGGTGGTGGATCTCGATCCCCAGGGCAACGCCAGCACGGGGCTTGGCATCCCGCGCGGATCCAGGGACTTGTCTGTTTATGAAGTGCTGATCGGCAGCGCCCCCCTGCATCAGGCGGTGCAGGAATCTACCGTGCCGGGACTTTGGGTTCTGCCGGCAACCGCAGATCTTTCTGGCGCGGAGATGGAGCTGATCGACATGCAGCGGCGCAATTACCGTTTGCGGGACAGTCTGCAGGACAGTCTGCGTATGGACTGTTCCAGGGAGATGAATTTCACTTATGTGCTTGTGGATTGTCCCCCCGCTTTATCCTTGCTGACGATCAATGCTTTGACGGCGGCGGATTCCCTGCTGGTGCCGTTGCAATGTGAATTTTTTGCCCTGGAAGGGTTGAGCCATCTTCTCAACACGGTGGAGCTGGTCCGTGAAACCCTTAACCCAGTTTTAGAAATCCAGGGCGTCGTCCTGACCATGTTCGATTCGCGCAATAATCTGTCTGATCAGGTGGCCCATGACGTCCGCGGATTTTTGGGAGACAAGGTCTATGAAACGGTTATCCCAAGAAATGTAAGGGTGTCGGAAGCGCCTTCCTATGGCAAGCCGGTGCTGATCTATGATATGCATTGCGCCGGCAGCCGGGCGTATATGAAGCTGGCTGGTGAAATCCTGCGGCAGGAGCGCAACGCTCAGGCCGCCTGATAGAGGCAGGAGAGCGGTGTCAGAAGATCCAAAACGGCAAAAACTGGGGCGCGGTCTTTCCGCGCTTATCGGGGAAGACCGCATACCTTTCGGGCGTGCAGAAAGAACGCGCGCGCCTTTGCAGGTTCCCGTAGAGAATTTGCGTCCCAATCCCATGCAGCCCCGCCAATATTTTGACGAGACCGCATTGCGGGAGCTGGCGGATTCGATCAGGGAAAAGGGGATCCTCCAGCCCATATTGGTGCGCCCCATTGCGGAACTGGCGGACCATTACCAAATCATCGCCGGCGAGCGGCGCTGGCGCGCGGCGCAACTTGCGCGTCTTCATGAAGTTCCTATTTTTGTCAAGGAACTCGGAGATACGGAAAGCCTCGAACTGGCGTTGATTGAAAATATTCAGCGGTCCGATCTCAACCCCATGGAGGAAGCTCGGGGCTATGCGCATCTGATCGAACAATATGACCACTCTCAGGAAGATGTCGGGCGTCTCGTTGGCAAAAGCCGTAGCCATATCGCCAATATGCTGCGGCTATTGGCGCTTCCGGAAGCTTTGCAGAAAATGCTTGAAGACGGGCGCCTGACGGCGGGTCATGGCCGGGCCCTGATCACGGCGGCCGATCCCGAGGCGCTGGCGCAACAGATCGTCTCGGGAAAATTATCCGTACGGGACGCCGAGGCTCTGTCAAAAGGCAGAAAACCGGGGGGCGCAAAAAAACCTGCTCCTTCTAAAGACCCCAATACGAAGGCGCTTGAAGATCAGATCGCCAATGGATTAGGGCTGAAAGTGTCGATCACCGATCATGGGGGAAAAGGGGGGGTCATCTCTGTCTATTACAAGACGCTGGAGCAGCTGGAAGATGTGTATCTGCGTCTGCTGACCACCCGCGACCCTAATGCAGCATCCTGGGAATAGAGCTTAAAACCCAGATTTAATGGGCTTTCCGCGCCAGCAAAGCCACCTGGTGTAAGGTATGACTACAGATCGACTCTTCCACTGCAAGAGATGATTTACATAGGGATTCGGCCTGTAATAGCAGATCCAGCGCCTGGATCAGCCGATGTAAATCCCAGATCTTCATCTGATCCCGGAAAGCAGCCGTTCGGCTGAAATGCAAAGGCGGCCGAATCGATCGGAGCGCCTGGTCTGCACGGATCCCCTGCGCCATACTCCCAAGGGCAAGATGGAGCTGAAACAAATGACTGGAGGCGGCGCGGAGGATGGCGATAGGGGATAATGACGCGTCCATCCCCCGCCCAAGCCTGTAATCCAGCTGCGCCGGATCTCCCAGCGCCATGGCGTCGCAAATTTCGTCCAAGCCCTGAGAGGTGCTATCCCCAATACAGGCAAGGACATCCTGAAGCGTAACCTGTCCGGGTAAACGGTTAGGGCTGGCTTTGGGGTTTGTGACGCCAGTATTTGCAGTGATATCGCTGATATCTGGGCTATCAGGGATATCCCGGATAGCCCCGCCATCCAGGATCTCATGGATATCTGAGATATCCGAGATATCATTGACACCTGCCACGTCCAGGACATCCTGCATATTCATGCTGTCCCCGGTGTCTGCGGTATCCACGGTGGCCGGGATATCAGAGGCATCCTGGAGATCTTTGACACCGCTGAAACCAATGATATCCCTGTTATCCAGGATACCAGAGGTATCTCCGGGAGCTTTGAGGGAGCTGTCACGCGCTTCAACAGGGGGCGAACCCATATAAATCACCAGCTTGTCGAGTTCCTGACGGGTGGCTAGCCGGTCTTCGCCAAGACAGGTTTGCAGATAGCTCATCGCCTCAGAAGTAATGGTCAGATCATTTTGGCGTAAGTGACGGGTGATCAAAGCGGCAAGGTCCTGGGAATTATCTTCATAACATGCGGCAATCGCACAGATCGGGCTGGTCTCGAAAAGCTTGCGTAATTTTGATGTTTTGGAAAGCGCCCCCGCTTCCGCGATGATTGCGCTGTCACCGGCAGGGTTTTGCAGAAATTCGGCCAATACTGGGGCCGCCGCGTCACCGATATTGCGCAGGCGCAATACCCGCCGGCCTCCCGTCATGGATATCGCGGCGGCCTCGTCCGCCAGACGGGCGGGATCGCTCCTGATTTCAGCGCCGTCAAGGCTGACGACACGGAAAGGATCGGACAAATCTTCGCAGATTGAACGGGCGGCCAATAACGCGCTTTCCCGTACCCGCCCCTCATCGGGGCCATAAAACAGCACGGCGCAATATTTCCCGGCCCCGCCGCCGGTAAGTTGATCAATGGCTTTGCCCTTTATGATCACGGCGTCAATCCATAATTACGGTTGCAATGCGCTCCGACTGAAAGAAGTCAGAGGGCCTGCCTCTGGAAGAATATCGCCAGTCTTGTGCTGATTTCACGGCCCATGTCTCGGGCTGCACGGTCTTCCGCGTCCCGCTCGGCGCTCAACGTGGCAAACTCCGATTGAACGACATTATATGCGGAGATTGTTCTGACGGACTCCTCAAACAGGATTTTCTGATCCTGAAGCCGGGTCAATCTCACAGATCCGACCAAATGAAGATTGAAACGGGTAACAGATTCATCTTCCCGTATGGCAAGACCATATTTACTCTCGTTCAACGCGATATCCAGCCGATACTCTTTTTTATTGTTTCCGCCCCGGGCGGAAAACTGATCTATCAGATAATTGCTCAGGTGGTTGCCAGCGCGTCCTTCAATCCGGCTGACTTCTATACGGGAGAACTGTGAAGGAACCGAATTTCCGGCCGAGCGCTGTCCATAAAGCGGCCGAAATCCACAGCCCGACAGGAATACAGCGCTCCAGAGAACGAACTGGCGCCTAGAGCACCACATTGACGATCCGTCCGGGTACGACAACCATTTTGCGCGGGGCCTTACCTTCCAGAAGACGATCCAGAACCTCAAGCGCGCGCCGTTCATAATACTCCTGAGTATAATTCCCGGGCGCTTCCTGGAATTCACCCCGCTTTTTGCCGTTGATCTGGACCACGACGGTTCTGCTTTCCGCAACAATCAGCCGTTCATCAGCCTGAGGCCACTCCTTATGCACCAGCATGTCCGAATGGCCCAAGGCTGACCAGCATTCCTCCGCCAGATGCGGCATGAAGGGCGCCATCAGCCTGACCATGGTTTCCAGCGCCTCCCGCAAGGCGAAATCCGCATGGGCGTTGCGTTCCCCGGCCGCCGCGAAGGTCGCTATATGATTGCTCAATGCGTAAAGCTGGGCCACGGCGCGGTTGAAGTGAAACTGCTCGATATCCTGGGTGGTCTGTACGATGGCTGCATGAGCGGCTTTCCGCAAGGAGAGCGCCTTCTCACTACCGCTGGCTGGATCAGGCGGGGTCATCTCCAAAGGCGAAAGCCGGTCCTTTCCCTCATCCACCAGCCGCCAGACGCGCTGGGTAAAGCGCCAGGCTCCCTCAATCCCCGCTTCGGTCCATTCAATGTCGCGCTCCGGTGGCGTGTCAGACACGACAAACCAGCGGGCGGTGTCGGCGCCATAACGGCTGATGATGAATTCCGGATCCACCACATTGCGTTTGGACTTGGACATGGATTCGATCTTGCCGACCTGTACAGGCCTGCCGGTTTCCACATGGACGGTCTGTCCATCACGTTTGCTGACCTGTTCGGGAAACAGCCAGGCGCCATTTTCATCCTTATAGGTTTCATGGGTGACCATGCCCTGGGTGAACAGCCCGTCAAACGGCTCATTATCCCTGGCGCGGCCCGTCGCTTTCATGGCCCGGGTATAGAACCGGGAATAAAGGAGATGCAGAATGGCGTGCTCCACGCCGCCGATATACTGGTCGACGGGCATCCAGTAATCCGCCTCGGCCCGGTCAATGGGTATCTGTGC
>DMKG01000036.1:3503-3866 GCA_003454415.1 Alphaproteobacteria bacterium | reverse complement strand
ATTGACCGAGGCCCCCGTGCCGGTGGTGACGCCGCACCCGATCAGGCATACGGTTTTCAGCGGCGCGTCATCGCGCACCTTGATGGCGGACCCCGCGGGGATCACCATTTTCTCGGCGAAGGAGCCGATGGCGCAAAGCTGGCGGATTTCCTCTGACCCCTTGCGCAGGCGCGTGGTGCCGTCCAGCATGCAGCCATAGGAGGAGACCTTGGTCATTTCCTGGCAGATATATTCCCTGCCTTCCAGGCACATTTCGCATTTGCCGCAACTGGGCGAAAGCGAACACACGACATGGTCGCCCACTTTCAGGCCGGTGACGCCCGGTCCCACCGCTTCGATGACGCCTGCGCCTTCATGTCCCAG
>DMKG01000036.1:0-3255 GCA_003454415.1 Alphaproteobacteria bacterium | reverse complement strand
ACGCCTGCGCCTTCATGTCCCAGAACGATGGGCAGGGGAGAGCGCAATTTTCCATGCAGCATGGAATAATCGCTGTGGCAGATGCCGCTGGCGACGGTCTTGATGAGGACTTCGTTTTCCTTTGGCGGCGAAATTTCTATGTCTTCGATGCTCAGCGGTTCGCCAACCTTGCGTAACACGGCTGCCTTCATTTTCCGGTCCTCCCTGTGTTTTTTCCTGGGGTAATTATGACGCAAAACCTTTCTCTCTAGCGAGGGGTTTTTTCGTCCTTAAAAAGAAAACGCCCTGTTTTGCGCCATTGGCGAAAACAGGGCGGCTGATGTTGATGCGGGACAGGTTTACGCGGCCGCGCCGTTACGCAGCAGACGGCCGGGCAGGCTGCCTTTTTTCGCATCCAGCATGTCGGTATTGTTCTGACGCAGAAGCACGCCATTGACGATCACGGCGTCAATGCCGGCGGCCTCCGAAATCAGGCGGTCCTCGCCGGCCGGCAGATCGTTGACGCGCTTCAGCGGGCTGGCGCCAACCGTCGCCATGTCGATCACCACGACGTCGGCGGGCCTGCCAACCGCCAGCGTGCCGCGATCGGTGATGCCGAACACTTCCGCGGGGCGCGCGGCCAGCATGCGGATGGCGGCTTCGATGGTGATGGCCTTCTTCTCCCGCACCCAGCGGCCCAGCAGATAGGTGGAGTAGCAGCCATCGCAAAGCTGGCTGGCGTGGGCGCCCGCATCGGAAAGGCCGAGCACCGTGTCCTTATGCTTGAGCAGTTCTTCCACCGCTTCCTCGTCGGCATTGGCGACCGGCATGCGGAAACGGACTCCCAGCTCATTGGCCAGTGACAGATCGATGGCGAGATCGGCGGGATGCACACCGCGTTCTTCGGCCACTTCGGCAATCACCCGCTCTTCAACCGAAGTGTCGCTCGGGCAATAGGAAATCACGGCGCGCTTGAACGAACGCGCCAGATTAATATCAGGCCGGTCGACCAGATTGCGGAACTCTGCGCGGAATTCCGCAGAGGCGTAGATCTTCTTGCGGCCTTCAAAATCCGCCTGCGAAATCGGCGCGAAGGTTTTCGACGCCTCGAAAGGGAACGGGGCCTTGAGGTTGAACTCGAAATTCAGCGGGCGGCAGGTCACCTGCGGTACGACGTCATGGCCGGATTTGATCAGGTCTTCAGACTTGCGCAACTGATCCTGGTGCGAGCCGGGACCCGCCACATTGGCGCCGGAAAGCAGCGCCGTCCAGCTGATGCGCCTTCCGGTGGCCTCGGAAATTTCCGCAAACTCCTTATAGGACAGGCCCTTGCCAATCGTGATCTGGATCATGCCTTTTTTCAGATCGCCCAGCGAGCCCATCAGCGACATCATTTCCTCATGGCTGGCGGCGCGGCTGGGCACCGGCTTGCCACGATAGCCAACATGCGTCGCCGCCTTGGAGGTGGCGAAACCGATGGCGCCAGCCTGAATACCCTCGGCGACCAGTTCACGCATTTTTGCAATTTCGGAAGGGGTCGCCTCGCGCTCCGTCGCATCCTCGCCCATCACATACATGCGCACCGGCGTATGGCCGATCAGCACGCCCATATTGATGGCGATTCCCTTGCTCTCGATGGCGTCCAGATATTGCGGGAAAGTCTCAAAGCCCCAATCCGCGCCAAGCCCGGCTTTCAGGGCGTTGACGCTCATACCCTCGACATTTTCGAGCGTTTCGGCGATCAGCATCCGGTGTTCGGGCCGGGTCGGCGCAATCCCAAAACCGCAATTGCCCACCACGACCGTGGTCACGCCATGCCAGGGCGAAATCGTCAGCATGCGGTCCCACATGACCTGCGCATCATAATGCGTATGAATATCAACAAAGCCGGGAGAAACGATCTTGCCGCTGGCGTCAATGATCTTTCCGGCGGAACCCGGCGCGCTGCCCAGGGCCACGACCTTGCCGTCCTTTATGCCAACATCCCCCACATAACCGGGCTTGCCGGTGCCGTCTACAATCGTGCCGCCAGTGATCTTGATATCGTATTCCATCGTTTCTCTCCGGTTTTCTGGCCCAGCCGCTCAGGGGGCGTTTGTGGGGCGGTGATCAGGGCCGGCCGTCATCGCGATGCGAGACGGCCGGAATGTTGCGTGTGCGGATCAGGCGGCCCGGGGACGCCTGAACAGGTTATTATTCTGCGGCCATCGCCATGAGGGGCTGCTCTTCGACCGGCAGATTATAGAGCGCCTTCACATTGTCGAAGCAGATCTTGTTGCGCTCCACCTCGGTCAGACCTTTGGCGTGCTCGGCCAGGACCTCCTGGGACCAGGGCCAGGTGCTGTCGCTGTGGGGGAAGTCGTTCGCCCACATGAGACGCTCCACATTCACCATGTTCTTCATCTTGAAGGCGATCCAGTCGTCCTGGAAGGTCAGATAGATGTGATCGTTGAAGCAGTCGCTCGGCATTTTCTTCAGCTCGGCGCATTTCATCCAGAACCGGTGCCGTTTATAGGCGTGGTCGGCGCGGTACATGAAGTGGGGCGCCCAGCCGGCGTCGGCTTCCACGCAGACGATTTTCAGATCCGGATTACGGTCGAAAACGCCGGAGAAGATCATCATTCCCAGAATGTCCTGATTGCTGCGGATGATCGACAGGAAGCTGTTGATCGCCGGGCCGCGCCCTTCGCCGACGCCGGCCGCGCGGGCGGTGAGAATATGGAAGGACAGGGGCATTTTGAGGTCCACGGCCGCCTGCCAGAAGGGATCGTAAATGGGGCTGTCATAGTCCTCGACGGCCGGATTGCCGGGCATCATCACGCCGACAAAGCCCATTTTCTTGACCTCTTCCAGTTCCTTGATGCCTTCCTCGACCGAACGCAGGGCGATCTGGCCAAGGCCGAAAATGCGCTTCGGCGCCGGTGCGACAAAAGTCTGCAGCCAGCGGTTATAGGCGTCGAAACAGGCTTTCTTATAGTCGAAATCCGGATGATTGCACAGCATCATGCCGACGGTTGGATAGATGATTTCCGCGCAGACGCCGTCCTTGTCCTGATCCGCGGCGCGGGCAGAGCCATCCCAGCCGCTGCGCCACAGCTCGCTGAATTTCCGTCCACGTCCACGCAGATCCTTCGGATCGAGACCGGCGGCGGCGGCAAGCCCCACATTGATCGGGCGCTTGATCCCTTCCACCAGGAAGGCGTCCCCGCCCTTGCCGTCATCGATCATGTGCGGAGCGCGGTCGCGGAATTTCGGATCGATGAAATCGGTATAGCA
>DMKG01000152.1:659-6990 GCA_003454415.1 Alphaproteobacteria bacterium | reverse complement strand
CATGCGCCCAAATTCACCAGTGCCGCGCCACACGCGCCCTGTTACAAGCTGAAAAGGGCGTGTACGGATTTCCTGACCCGCGCCCGCTACGCCTATGATGATGGACTCGCCCCAGCCCTTATGACAGCATTCCAGGGCCTGGCGCATCACATCGACATTGCCGATGCATTCAAAACTGTAATCCGCGCCGCCGCCGGTCAGCGCCACGAGATAGGCGACAAGATCTTCTCCCGCCTCCTGGGGGTTGACGAAATGGGTCATGCCGAAACGTTCCGCCTGGGCGCGGCGCGCGGGATTGAGGTCAACTCCCACAATCTGGGCGGCCCCGGCAAGCCGTGCGCCCTGAATGACATTAAGCCCGATTCCGCCCAGCCCGAACACCACGATTTTCGATCCAGGCTCGACCTTCGCTGTATTGATGACAGCGCCGATGCCGGTAGTCACGCCGCAACCGATATAACAGATCTTGTCAAAAGGCGCGTCCTTGCGCACTTTCGCCAGAGCGATCTCCGGCAGAACCGTGTAATTCGCGAAGGTTGAACAGCCCATGTAATGCCGCACGGGTTTGCCTTTGTACGTAAACCGGCTGGTGCCGTCCGGCATCACGCCGCGCCCCTGCGTTTCACGGATCGCCTGGCACAGATTGGTTTTTGGATTGAGGCAGTATTCACATTGCCGGCATTCCGGAGTGTATAGCGGAATGACATGGTCGCCCACCGCAAGTGAACTGACCCCCTGCCCTAGTTCCACCACCACGCCTGCGCCTTCATGTCCCAGAATTGCGGGAAACGCGCCTTCCGGATCCTCCCCGGAAAGCGTAAAGGCGTCGGTATGGCAGATGCCCGTCGCCTTTATTTCCACCATCACCTCGCCCTCTTTGGGGCCTTCCAGCTGCACATTGACGATCTCCAGAGGCTTCCCGGCTTGGAAAGCGACAGCGGCTCGAACATCCATGGCGTACTCCTTATTTTCAGATCAGATCCTGCAAACGGCTATAGAGCGCCGAGAGAGTGAGCAGTGGCAGGCGCAGCCATTCTCCCCCTGGAAACGGTCGGTGCGGGATACGCGCGAACACATCAAATTTTTCCGAATCTCCCCTGATGGCGTCGGAGATGACCTTGCCGGCCAGTCCGGTAAGGGCGACCCCCTGACCAGAAAATCCCTGTGCATAATAAACGTTCCCCGGCAAGCGCCCAATATCCGGAAGACGGTTCATCGAAATATCCACAAAGCCGCCCCAGGCATGGGTAATGGCGGTATTCCTCAATTCCGGAAACACCGCCAGCATGCGCTGACGCATCCGCCGGGCGAGTCCCGCAGGCGGGATCGTCGTGTAGCTGACCCTTCCGCCAAACAGCATGCGCCAATCCGCCGACAGGCGGAAATAATCCAGCACGAAATTGGCGTCGGAAACGCAATAATTCGTGGGCAGCAGACTGAGCGCCAGTTCGCGCCCCAGAGGCGCGCTGGCGATGATATATGTGCCCACCGGCATGATGCGGGAGCGCATCTCCCGCTGCAGATTGCCGATATAGGCATTACAGCAAAGCACCAGATGATCCGCCTGCACTTCCCCCGCCGCAGTCACGGCGCGGGCGCGCGACGCCGGATTGCCTGGGTGGATGGCGTTGACGCGGCTCTGCTCGAAGATCCGCACACCGGACTGGGTAGCGGCTTTCGCCAGGCCACGGACATATTTCAAGGGGTGAATATGTCCAGAGCCCATATCGACCAGCCCACCCTGGAAGCGCTCGCTGTTCACCAGAGTGCGCACCTCTTCCCTGTTGGCCATCCTCATCTGGTCATAGCCCAGCCTCGAGACATACAGATGTTCTTCGGCAAGATCCTTCATCTGCCGCTGACGCACCGCCGCCAGAACATAACCCGCGCGGTACTCCGCATCAATCCGATGGCGCGCCATGCGCTCCTGCAGGATCTGCGTGGCTTCCAGCGACATCTCCCATAATTGCCGCGTATGTGCTTCGCCCACCCATCCCTCGATTTTGTTCAAAGAGGGGGCAAAGCCAGTGAGGACCTGACCGCCATTCCTTCCTGACGCGCCCCAACCTATGCGTTCGCCTTCCAGAAGAGCGACGCTGTACCCGGCTTCCGCAAGATTCAGGGCTGCGGATAGGCCGGTAAATCCTGCTCCGACAACGCAAACGTCGCATGTGTGGCTCCCCTCAAGCCTGGGATGAAACGCCGGAGGACTGGCGCTGTCCAGATAATAACTCTGCGGTCCAAATTCGGATTCAATTTGCGGAAGGAGATTCATGCCTGTTTATGCTCGAACAACCGGAACTCGGAAAAAATTGGCGCAAGGGTTGAGCTGTCAGTACTATTTTTCATGAACGCCGCCTGGTGTGGTGGATCTGAACTGCGCCTCATGATGAGGTTGGGCCGGGAGCCTATTTCAAATCCTTAAACCACACTAGATATATATCCATTTGCCAGTTACCCTGATGAATCTGAAGGCTGCTCCCCCGGGCGAATTAATGTGGAGCCCCTCAGATTTGGGGCCCTAGGTCGAAAACTGGCGAAATCAGAATCATGAAAAAGAACAAAACAACAAAAGGGAAAATCGGCGATCATCCTGTCGATCTGACTCTGCAGGAGAATTATCAACATATCCGGCACGATATCCTGCGGTTTGCAGATCTGGATAGGAACGGACACCTGAACAATGTCAAGTTTTTTGAATTCTGTCAGGAAAGCAGGGTTTCTTTGTTCCGTGCGGTCGGCGCTCATGACGGCATTGATGGACGTGCGTGGTTGATCGTCGGGCTCTCGATCAATTTCCTGGCGCAGGTTCACTGGCCTGGCGACATCGAAACGGGAACCATTGTTCTGGAGTTGGGCAATACCTCGCTGCGTTTGGGGCAGGGGGTTTTCAATGCTGGACGCTGCGTCGCCACCGCGGAAATGACCATGGTGCGTGTCGATCAGCAAAACGACCGTCCTTCCCCGATAGAAACAGTGTTACGGGAACGGCTTATGCTGCTGGGCGGCCGCGCATAATGATTTTCTTCCTTTGGGCGGTATGCTAGGATTCGCATAGGGAAACTTGCAAGTTCTCAGGAGCGTCTCAGGTGACCAAGCCGGTGCAGATTCCGCGGTTTTTTGTGACTTCACCTTCGGCGTGCCCTTATCTCGCCGGGCGTGAAGAAAGAAAGATTTTCACACGCCTTTCTGGTGATGACCCGAACCTGCTGCATGATACGCTTGCAGATATGGGGTTCCGGCGCAGCCAGAACATCGTCTACCGCCCTGCCTGCGCCGGCTGTAACGCCTGCACCTCGGTGCGTGTGCCGGTCGCCCGGTTTAAGGCCGGAAAAAACTTTGCGCGGGTTTTACGCCGCAATCAGGACCTGCGGCTCAATCTTGCCAGCGCCCATGCGACCATCGAACAATATCATCTGCTGCGACGGTATCTGCAGGCGCGCCATGGAGACGGCGGCATGGCCGCAATGGACGCCTTTGATTATCAGATGATGGTGGAAGACAGTCCTATTACGACCTATCTGATGGAATTCCGTCTTCCCTTTGATCCGCCGGCTCCGGATGATCCGGGCAGGCTTCTGGCTGCCTGCATTACTGACGTTACAGGGGACGGGCTTTCCATGGTGTACAGTTTTTTCGACCCAAAACACGATCACCGCAGTCTGGGGACTTACATGATCCTGCGGCATATTCAGATTGCGCAGGAAATGGGCCTATCCTACGTCTATCTCGGTTACTGGATCGAGGGCAGCCGTAAGATGCATTACAAGTCCCGATTCAAGCCCCTGGAAGTCTTGCGCGACAATCACTGGCAAACCTATACCGGCCCACAGGGCTCCGGCTGACCGCTTCTCCAACCTGAATTTCCCCGGCGGAGCATACTCCTTCTTCCCCGGCCAGCTGACGGGGCATTGGGAAGCGCGCCACCTGCCGGCTGTCCATGGGTAATGACCGATCATGCATATGTGGCGAAACGTGCAAAATTTCTGGAATAACCTTGGGGATGACTCCAGACAGGCTATGATCCGCACGGCTTTCTGGATGCTGTTGATTGTAGGCACAGTTTATACAATCAGTCAGTCCGAAATGCTGCAGGATGACGGACCGTTGGCTCTGAAGATCGATATGCGGGAAAAAATACTTATTCCCAGATCCAACACCCTGGTCAATTTACCCGTAACGGTCAAACTGCAAAACAATGCTGCTGAAACCGCGCTGCTGGAAGCGCCTACTCCCTGCAAGATCATCCGCTGGTATATTACGGACGATCATGGCGATTTCATTCAGGCGCCTGCGGAAGAAGTCTGCTCGCAGGTTGTCATAAAAGCGAATTTGCCGCCCGGTCAGTATTCAGAGGATGAGATCGAAATCCCGCTAGACGTGCAGCGCTATAAAGCGGACACGCGTTACCGGCTCAGCATCCGCTATTGGGGCGCAGAGGCCGAAAGAAAATTTAAAATTGAATTTGAATGAGCCCCGAACGGTATGAACGCCATCCCCGCCCCGTGGCTGACCATCTGCCTGCTGCTGGTTTCCAATATCTTCATGACCATCGCCTGGTATGGGCATCTGAAATTCAAGACTGCCCCGCTCTTGACCGTTATCCTCATAAGCTGGGGGATAGCCTTGTTCGAATATCTGTTTCAGGTGCCGGCCAACCGGTATGGCCATGGAGTTTTCAGCGCCGCCGAACTGAAAACCATTCAGGAAGTTATTACTCTGACAGTTTTCGCCGTATTCTCTGTCTGGTATCTGGGAGAGCCGCTGAACTGGAACCACTTTGCGGGTTTCGCCCTGATCGCGGTGGGCGCATTTTTCATCTTTCACAGATGGTAGGCGGTACTATCTATGGTGGATCAGATTCGGGTCGCCAGCCGCGGTAATCCCGAAATCCGCCCTATCCAAACTTGTTGTTGCGCGGGAAGCCGCGCGGCGCCAGACGGCCGGCCTGGCCGCGCTTGCCGGCCCAGTCGGAAAGCTTCTTCTCCCTGTGTTCGCGCCCCGACCGGTCGCGCCAGACTAGGCCATCCGCCAGATCAAACAGACGGACATCGCTCAGGCAGCCATCCTTGAAGCGCTGCAGAATCACGCCCTTGCCGCGGGTCATCAGTGGCAGTTCATCGCGCGGGAAAATCAGCAGCTTGTGATTTTCGCCTATCACCGCGACGCTGTCCCCCAGAGCTGGCGCGCACACCACCGCCTCGCAGCCCGCGGAAACATTCAGCACCTGCTTGCCGTTACGGGTGGATGCCGCCACTTCGGACTCCTGCACCAGAAATCCGTGGCCACTGGTGGAAGCCACCAGCAGCATCCGGCTGGGGTCATGCACCCTTACCGTGACCAGATCATGATCATTGTCCAGATCGATCATTAGCCGCACCGGCTCACCCTGTCCGCGCCCTCCTGGCAGTTTTTCGCAGGCAAGCGTGTAAAAGCGTCCATTGGTGGCGAACAGAATCAGTTTATCCGTGGTCTGTGCATGCAGCCAGAAAGCCGGACCGTCACCTTCCTTGTATTTGATTTCACTGTTTTCCGGCAAATGCCCCTTCAACTGGCGAATCCATCCCTTTTGTGAGCATACGACCGTAACCGGTTCCCGCTCTATCATGGTCTCCAGTACAATCTCCGAAACCGGAAGGGCTTCGGAAAAACGGCTTCGCCGCTTTCCCAGCGCCGTTTTGGGGCCAAATTTCGTGCGCAGCGCCTGCAGTTCCCGGGAAACAAAGTCCCATTGCCGGTCTTCCGATTTCAGCAGCGCGCGCAACTCCTTGCGCTCCTCTGAAAGAGTCTTGTGTTCCTGCCGCAGCGCCATTTCCTCAAGCTTGCGCAAGGCGCGCAGACGCATGTCCAGAATGGCGTCCGCCTGCGCTTCCGTCAACTTGAAGGATTTTATCAGTTCCTGTTTCGGCTCGTCTTCAGTCCGGATGATGTGAATGACCTTGTCCAGATTGAGAAAGGCGATGATGTAGCCATCCAGCACCTCCAGGCGGTGATCAATTTTTCCTAGCCGGTGCTCCGTGCGGCGCACGGTCACCTCTTTGCGGTGATCGAGAAAGGCGCGCAGCACGTCGCGCAGGGGCATAACCCGCGGCACGTGATTACGGTCCAGCACATTGAGATTTAAGGGAAAGCGGGATTCAAGATCGGTCAGGCGGAATAGATGATTCATCAGCATTTCTGCGTCCACGGTGCGGGCGCGCGGCTCAAGCACGATGCGCACGTCCTCGGCCGATTCATCCCGTATGTCCCCAAGCAGGGGCAGTTTCCGGGCGTTGATCAGTTCCGCGATCTTTTCAATCAGTCTGCCCTTTTGCACCTGATAGGGAATTTC
>DMKG01000152.1:0-420 GCA_003454415.1 Alphaproteobacteria bacterium | reverse complement strand
CCCGCCACGCGGAAGATTTTCGATTTCCCATCTGGCCCGGACGCGAAACCCGCCGCGGCCGGTTGCATAGGCCTCTATGATCGCGTTTTGCGGTTCTACAATGAGCCCCCCCGTTGGAAAGTCAGGCCCCGGAATGAACTCCACCAGCTTTTCCGTGCTGGCTTTTGGATGCTTGATCAGATGCAGTAAAGCGGCGCAGATCTCCGCCACATTATGCGGGGGGATGCTGGTCGCCATTCCGACGGCTATACCCGCCGCCCCATTCGCCAGCAGATTTGGAAAGGCCGCCGGCAGCACCACCGGCTCATTCTCAGAACCATCATAGGTCTCCCGGAAATCGACGGCGTTCTCATCAATTCCTTCGAGAAGGGCCTCCGCGACATCCGTCAGGCGCGCTTCGGGTGCACCGGCGTCTGCTTT
>DMKG01000106.1:4952-5298 GCA_003454415.1 Alphaproteobacteria bacterium | reverse complement strand
GCAAAGGCGCCGTTAAGATCCACCAGATGCAGCCAGGCGAATCCCGCCTGTTCGAACGCCCGCGCCTGGGCTGCAGGGTCGCTGTTGAAAACCGTGGCGGAATCCATATCCCCCCGCAGCAGACGCACGCAGGCGCCGTCCTTCAGGTCAATGGCGGGAAAAAGAATCATGGGGTTCCGTCCGTATCTAGAAATTTGCTGAAATAATAGCCGCTGATATAGCGCCCTTGAATTCGGGCATAGCGCGGTTTCACCCCCCAGCGTTTATAGCCTTCGGCTTCGAACAGGCGAATTGCCGCTTCCCGGTCGGCGCGCACATCGAGATCGAGGGCGGTAAACCCGCGGCT
>DMKG01000106.1:4275-4654 GCA_003454415.1 Alphaproteobacteria bacterium | reverse complement strand
AGGCGGCGTGCATGACCCGCCACGATCAGCGTGGTGATCTGGGCGGCAAAGGCGCCGGATTCATTGTTGACCGAAGGATTCAGTATCTGCACCGTTCCCACAATGCGTCCATCCAGACGCGCAATCCACAGACTGCGTTCCGGCACCAGCACTACGCCGTTCCAGTAGTTTTCGAGTATCCGCTGGGGGGGCGGGCGCACCCACAGAAATCCCTCCCCATCGATGATCGCATCATGGGCGAGGTCGCAAAGCTGCGGCAGATCATCGCCGCTAAAGCTTTCGATTTCTTCGATGCGCGTCGCCCTGCCGTTGTCGGGGGATAGAGAATCCGTCATGCCGTCTTTCCCCGTCAAACCCGCCAGTTGAGAAAATTCGCCAG
>DMKG01000106.1:1647-3953 GCA_003454415.1 Alphaproteobacteria bacterium | reverse complement strand
TGGCTTTTTTCGGGATGGAACTGCACCCCCAGTATATTGTCCCTGCCAATGGCCGCCGCAATGGCGCCGCCGTAATCGCAGGTGGCGAGCACATCCCCCGCATCGGCTGCGAGAAAGTGAAAGGAATGCACGAAATAGCAATCGCGCCCGTCAATTCCCATAAGCGCGGGATGCAGGCGTCCGCTTGGGGTCAACAGATTCTGGTTCCAGCCCATATGGGGAATTTTCAGCTCCGGATTGGCGGGCGCAAGCGCGCGCACTTCGCCGCCGATCCAGCCGAGCCCCTGATGCGCCCCATGTTCCAGCCCGCGCTCCGCCAGCAATTGCATGCCCACGCAAATACCCAGAAAAGGGCGTTTTTTTTCCCGGATTGCGTATTCAAGCGCGTCTCGCATGCCGTGAACGGCCTGCAATCCGCGGGCGCAATCGCCAAAGCTGCCTACCCCCGGCAATACGACGCGTTCCGCGTCCCGCACCGCGGCCGGATCATCGCTGACAAGGATGCGCCCTCCCCAGCCGCTTTCCTCCGCCGCGCGCTCGAACGCCTTGGAGATGGAGTGAAGGTTGCCTGAGCCGTAATTGATGATGATCAGTTTCACAAGCGGCCGCCCCGGGTCGTGAAACCCCAGCCGGTTTCCGTCGCCTGACCGCGCAGAGGCGGTGAGGCGGGAGGAGGCGGAGGTAACGGATGCGCCCCTGTTTCCCTGCCGGGCGTGGCGGAAAGGGCGTCATCTGTATTTTTCGTGAAATAGCGCATTTCTGCGAGATCGAGATTTTTCGCCGCAATGCTGGCCACCTGACGAAAGCCTTTTCTGCGCAAATGCCAGCGGCGGATCTCGAACGCCTCAAAGGCCACAATCAGGCTGAAGCCCAGGCCCACCAGTCCGGAAAGGAGCTGCGATCCGCCCTCCGCCTGGGCAAGAAGCCCCAGCATCATGGACAACCCAAGATAGGCGGCAGCTACCAGCCACATCCGGTGGTAAAACAACCAGAGCAAGGGCGCAATGAACGCCATCCAGGAAAAACCCTCCCGGATGAAGATCACGCTTGACGGATCTTCCGGTTTCACCCCGCCAGCGGCGGGCTCATGGACTGTATAGATCCGCATCATGCCATCCCCTGGCTCCCTTACAGGCTGCCCCCCAGAACCCCCTTGGTGGAGGGAACGGAGACGCCGCCACGCGGATCGATTTCCATCGCCTGGCGCAGGGCGCGCGCCAGGCCTTTGTAACAGGATTCCACAATATGATGGTTGTTTTCGCCATAGCGGTTCTGCACATGCAGGGTCGCGCCTGCTCCCTGCGCAAAGGCCTGAAACCATTCCCGGAACAGTTCCGTATCCATCTCCCCCAGCTTGGGCCGGGTGAACGCCACCTGCCACACCAGATAGGGCCGGTTGGACAGATCCAGCGCCACTTCGGTGCAGGTCTCATCCATGGGGATGACCGCCGCGCCATAGCGCCTTATGCCCGCCCGATCGCCCAGCGCCCGCGCCACCGCCTCGCCAATGGCGATGCCGGTGTCTTCCGTGGTGTGGTGAAAATCAATGTGCAGATCGCCTTTGGCCTTCACCTCCAGATCCATCAGGGAGTGGCGGGAGAGTTGCTCCAGCATATGGTCGAGAAAGCCGATCCCCGTGGCCACGTCATAGCGCCCCCCGCCATCCAGATTGACGGAAACCGTGATGTCGGTCTCTTTGGTTTTGCGCGAAACGCTGGCGGTGCGCATGGGTCTGGCCTTTGGTAAGAGTAAGGACGTACACCCCCTTCATTGCGCCTGAAGATGCAGGTACCAATAAGCGCAGCGAAGCAATCCAGGAGTCATACGGAAAAGCCTTTGATATTGGCTTCTGGATCGCCGCGCCGCTACGCGGCTCGCGATGACGGGCGGATTCAATCCGTTCGTGTGTCTTGTAGCAGGTCAACCTGCCCTTGCCAACCTGCGGCGTGCCCCCAAACAAAAACGGCGGCCCTGAAGCCGCCGTTTTCCGATCGCTAAAAAAGCCAGGTTTATGCGGTCTTGCGGCGGCGGGACAGCGCGCCGATGCCTGCCAGGCCCGCGCCGAGCAGCGTCAGGCTGGCCGGTTCGGGCACGTTGTTGGAAGGCGGAATCACGACACCCCCCACGCCCTTGAAGGCGAAGATGAAGGTGTTGGGCTCACCATCGGGGATGGTGCAGGCGGGGTCCTCAGAGGGATCGCATTTACCAAATGAATACACGGCTTCGGCCCCTACCGCGCCAAGGGCGGCCAGCGCAGCGGCTCTGGTAGCTGCGGCGCCGTAGAAGGTCGTGAATTCTCTTGATTC
>DMKG01000106.1:1078-1417 GCA_003454415.1 Alphaproteobacteria bacterium | reverse complement strand
TAGCCATTGCTGGCGCTCGGCCCCTCCGCATATGAAGAGAAGGAGAGCGGGTCGGAACTGTTGAAGCCGTTGGTGTCGGTGCGGTACACGATCGGCGATGAGTTGACGATGGTCACAAATTCAGAAAATGGCGTGGGATAGATGTCCCAGTCCATCACCCGGCGGTAAAGCACGTTCTGCGCTTCCGTGGAGATATTTTCGATGGTGACGCTGACCTCGAACAGATTTGCCGAGGCGCTGGGGTGATAGTCATGGGTGACGCGGAAAATATCCCCGACATTCACGACCGAGGTGGCGTTGGTGGTGAAACCATCCGTGGAGGTGAAGCTTTCCAGCACC
>DMKG01000106.1:687-852 GCA_003454415.1 Alphaproteobacteria bacterium | reverse complement strand
ATCCGTGGAGGTAAAGCTTTCCAGCACCAGCCCGAAAGCGCCGCCATCCGACGAGACATTGGCGCCGCCGCTGATGGTTCCATTGGAAACGCCCCAGCCTTCGCATTCACAGCCCGGTTCGGTCGAGGCCGCGCCGGTCGGCTTGTAACGCAGACCCATGACGCC
>DMKG01000106.1:0-447 GCA_003454415.1 Alphaproteobacteria bacterium | reverse complement strand
ATGCCCAGCGGATCGCCGGCGAACGGGGTGTTGAGATGACCTTCATCATTGACGCCGATCTGGATGGTTCCATTATCCAGGATGGCGCCGGCTTGCGCGGGCGCCAAGAATGCTGCGCCCATCGCAGCGGCGGTAACGCCGCCATACAGAATTTTACGTATCATTTTCTAACTCCCTGTAAAATTTGAGAATATTGTCCCCAAGAAGACGTAACCGAGAACACGCACCTGCCTGAAACTGGCGCAACTACCACCGTTGCCGGGATCCGGAAACAGTGGTCAGGACGGAGAAAAATGAGAAATAACCCCCTTCCTAGGCGAAATGGTATGCGATTTGTTAAAAAATAAAAATCATTTTTTTATTACATTGAAGGTTAGGCTGAGCCGCTGTGACGGTGGTCACAGATCCAGAATGAGTTCAGATCACTAACAGTTTGCTAAAAAACCC
>DMKG01000237.1:2201-6235 GCA_003454415.1 Alphaproteobacteria bacterium | reverse complement strand
TACTGATCCGACCAGAACCAGGGGATCTGGGCGTATTCGGTCAGTTTTCCGCACATGGCGGAAGCGGCGGTGCGCCCCTGCTCCAGGGCGTTGTGCACCGATTCCAGGCGCAGACGCCGACCCAGCAGGCGATTCGGGTGATTGGTGCAATCTCCGGCGGCGAAAATGTAGGGATCTTCCGTGCGGCAGAATTCATCCACGACAATGCCGTTGTCACAGGCCAGGCCCGCCGCCTGCGCCAGCTCCACATTGGGCAGCACACCAACCCCCACAATGGCGATGTCCGCGGGAAACGCCCGGCCGTCGGCAGTCAGCACGTTCTCCAGCCTGCCATTGCCGGAGAATCCCTGCACTGCGGCGCCGGTTTCTATCTTTACCCCCGCTTTGCGGTGCTCCGCGGCGAAAAAGGCCGCCACATGCGGGTCCATAATGCGTGCGAGCAGGGTAGGGGCGGCTTCCAGGACGGTTACATCCAGACCCCGTTTCACCATTACGGCGGCGACCTCCAGCCCGATATAGCCGCCTCCAACGATCACCATACGGACGCCGGGCCTGATTTGCGGACGAATGGCCTCGATGTCGGCGATGGTGCGCAGATAAAAAATCCCCGGCAGTTCCGCGCCCGGCGCGGTGAGCTTGCGCGCCCGGGTTCCTGTGGTGAGGATCAGCTTGTCATAGGCCAGCCTGCCGCCATCGCTGAGGGTAATCTGTTTCGCCTTGCGGTCGATAGAGGCCACGGCGCAATTCAGGCGCAATTCGACGTCGGATTTTTCATAAAAGGCTTCGGGTTTGAAATACACCTGATCCAGTCCGATTTCGCCTTTCAGGAAATCCTTGGACAGGGGAGGGCGCTGATAGGGGATGTAGGGCTCCTCTCCAATCAGGATCAGGCGGCCGGTAAACCCGCAGGCAGGGCTGCGAAGGCTGCGCGCCACCTGCCCCGCCGCATGACCGGCGCCGATAATGATGTAGGTTTCAGTCATTCAAGCCCCTCCCGCAAGATTAACATGGCGGCGCGATCGCGCCGGCCGGGCTTTTTATAGCCTGATTACACGCTGCAAGAAACCCGTGCAAAAAAGCTGCTACGGCCAGGATTCATGGTATATTCCCATCTCCTGCTGGCGAACCGAATCTGAAGCCCTTCTTGGGGATCCGCCACCTCATCTGGACCCTTTGCCTGTAAATGGCTGTTCATCTCCAAAATGCTTTGCTTCATGGCCCATCCCGTCCTAAACAGAACGCCGTTTCTTTATTGACGATTGTCCGATGGATATGAGCGAAAACACCGATTTTCTTGGGAAGCTCCGGGAGGAGATCGACGCGCTAGACGATGCGGCGCATGATCTGTTTCTTAAACGGGCGGAGATTGTCGCGCGGATTGCGGAAGTCAAGGCCGCCGGTCAGCCGGAAGCGCCGGTCTTCGCCATGCGGCCGGGGCGCGAGGCGATGATCCTGCGCCGCCTGATGGCGCGGCACGCGGGCGGCTTTCCTTTCGCCGCTATCGGGCGGATGTGGCGGGAACTCATTTCCGCGAGCAGCAGCATGCAGGGTCCGTTCGAGGCGGCGATCTATGGCTCCGGCGACCCAGCAGGATTTATCGACGTGGCGCGCTGGCATTTCGGCTCCATTCCAGCCACGCTCTATAACAGCGCCACACAGGTCCTGCAAAAGGTGGCGGAAGGTAAGGGGGTGGTGGGAGTGTTGCCCCTTCCGGGCGGCGGCGATCCGGGGGGGGACTGGTGGCCCTCGCTGGCGCATGGTCAAATGACGGAAAATGGCGGCGAAGGGGGTAAAAGCATCCGTATCGTCGCACGGCTGCCGTTTCTGCGCCTGCCGGGGCAGAAAATCAGCGATGCGGTAGTGGTGGCTCCTGTCGACCGGGAAGAAACCGGGGATGATACGACCTTTCTGCTGGCGTTCTGCCGCAATGAGATGAGCCGCGCGGCTGTTCGCCGCCTGCTCGACAGTTGCGGAATCCCCTGCCGGCCGCTGGACATCAGCCAGGAGGACAAGCGCTTAATGCTCTTTGATGCGCCGGGTTATATTTCCAGCAATGATATCCGTCTGGCGCGGAGTGTTGCGTCGGAGGAAAAGCTGCTGGAACGTCTCGTGATCGCGGGCGGTTACGCCAATCCCATCGAATTATCTGCCTAGGCGGCGGTATGCGCGCGATTACCCCAAAACCTGGCATTCTGGACGTGAAGCCCTATGAGGCTGGCGTCTCCAAACTCGCCGGCATCGCCCAGCCCATCAAACTATCCTCGAACGAATCCGCGCTTGGCCCCAGCCCCAAAGCCCTTGCCGCCTATCGCGCGGCGGCATCCGGCCTGCACCGCTATCCCGACAGCGCCTCCAGCGGATTGCGCGCGGCGATTGCGGAACATTATGGCCTTAATGCGGAGCGCATCATATGCGGTAACGGTTCAGATGAACTGATCCATCTTCTGGCGCAAGCCTATCTGGGGCCGGGGGATGAGATGCTGTATACCGCGCACGGCTTTTCGATCTACCCGATTTCGGCCACCGCAGCAGGGGCGAAACCCGTCGCCGCGCCCGAGCGGGAGCGAACCGCCGATGTGGATGCGTTGCTGGCCTGTGTGACCCCGGCCACGCGTATCCTGTTCCTTGCAAATCCGAACAATCCGACGGGGACCTATATCCCCGCGTCCGAGGTGCGGCGTTTGCGCGACGGGTTGCGCAGCGATGTTCTGCTGGTGCTGGATGCCGCCTATGCGGAATTCGTGCGGCGCAATGATTACGAGGCCGGTATCGAGATGGTGGCCAATCACGACAATGTGGTGATGACCCGCACCTTCTCAAAAATCTATGGCCTTGCCGCCCTGCGGCTGGGATGGGCCTATGGCCCCGCGCATGTGATCGATGTGCTGAACCGGGTCCGCGGTCCGTTCAATGTGAGCAGCCCGGCCCAGGCGGCGGGCGCCGCCGCCCTGGAAGACCGTGCATTCGTGGAGGCGGCCGTCGCGCATAACGAAACCTGGCGCGGCTGGCTGGTGGGGGAAATCAAGAGGCTTGGGCTTTCCAGCGATCCGAGCGTCGCCAATTTTCTGCTGATATCCTTTCCGAAGGAGGAGGGGCGAACCGCCGCCGATGCGGATGCGTTCCTGCGCGGACATGGGATTATCGTGCGCAGGATGGAGGGGTATGGCCTGCCGGACTGTCTGAGGGTGAGCGTCGGGCTGGAGCCCGAGAACCGCGACTTTATCCGTGTGCTGACCAAATTCATGAATGGCTCCGATGTCTGATTCGCCCCGCCAGACAAATTCTTCGGCTGAAGCGGACGGAAAATTCCAGACGGTCGCCCTGATCGGGCTGGGGCTGATCGGTTCCTCCATCGCCTGGGCGGCCCGGCGCGCCGGGCTTGCGGGAAGCATTGCCGGTTATGCGCAGAGCCAGAAGACAAGGGATACAGCCTTGCGGCTGGGTTTTGTGGACAGCGCCGCCTCTTCGGCCAGGGAGGCCGTGAAGGAGGCCGATCTGGTCATTCTTTGCACCCCGGTTGGAACCTATGGCGCGCTGGCGCAGGAAATACAGGGCGCCCTGAAGCCTGGCGCGATCCTTTCCGATGCGGGTTCAGTGAAAATGGCGGTGGTGCGCGATGTCAGCCCGTTCGTGCCGGAAGGAGTTCATTTTATTCCGGCCCATCCCGTGGCGGGCACGGAATTTTCCGGACCGGAATCGGGGTTTGCTGAACTGTTTGATAACCGCTGGTGCATTCTGACCCCGCCCCCCGGCGCGGACCGGACCGCAGTGGCGCGACTGACCCGTTTCTGGCGGCGCTGCGGCAGCAATGTGGACTACATGACGCCCGAACATCACGATCTGGTGCTGGCGGTCACCAGCCATCTGCCGCATCTGATCGCCTATAATATGGTGGGCACTGCGGCCGATCTTGAACAGGTGACGCAATCGGAGGTGATCAAATATTCCGCCAGCGGTTTTCGCGATTCCACCCGCGTCGCGGCCTCCGACCCCACCATGTGGCGGGATATATTCCTGAACAACCGGGAGGCGGT
>DMKG01000237.1:0-2013 GCA_003454415.1 Alphaproteobacteria bacterium | reverse complement strand
CTGAACAACCGGGAGGCGGTGCTCGAAATGCTTGGCCGTTTTTCCGAAAATATCAGCGTGCTGCAGCGGGCGATCCGCTGGGGGGATGGGGATGCCCTGTTCGAGGCCTTCAGCCGCACCCGCGCCATCCGGAAGCAGATCATCGAAGCGGGGCAGGATACCGCCGAACCGGATTTCGGGCGCCACGCCCGTAAATTCCAGCAGGGCGAAGACAAAAAATCCTGAGGCGAAGCAGCAGAGGCGTTTGACGAAGACGGCTGGCGATCGACGCAATTGGCGGCGCGCTCCCGATTGGGGCCGCCGATGCGGTCCCTGCGTTCAGATGATGGCGTCCGAACGCAGGCTGGTCCCGCCGGCAAGGCCGGGCGGGAGGGGTTTCACTCAGTACATGATGACCGAGCGCGCGCCTTCGCCACGGCCCATTTCATCGAAGGCCTGATTGATGTCTTCTAGGCGGATGCGTTTGGTGATCATCTGATCCAGCTTCAGATCGCCATTGAGATACCAGTCGACAAAGCGGGGAATGTCGCGTTTGGGGGACGCCGAGCCATAGCCCGAGCCCTTGATGCGCTTTTCCCCGAAAACGCCAGTCATGCTCAGCTTGATCTTGGCCTTCGCATCCGGCACGCCAACGATGATGGCGCGGCCCGCCGGGCGGATCATGCTCCAGGTCTGTTCGATCGTATCGGTGCGGCCCAGCGCCTCGAACGCGTAATGGACGCCAAGCCCGTTGGTCAGCGCTTTCACCTGCTTGACCGGACCTTCCGGCGCGAAAGGATCGACGCCATGGGTTGCGCCAACCTCCATCGCAAGGGCGCGTTTTTCAGGCACGGGATCGACCGCAATGATCATCCTGGCGCCGTTGATGCGCGCTCCCTGAATGATCGAGAGCCCCACGCCGCCGCAGCCGATCACCGCCACAGTGGAGCCTTTCTGCACATTGGCGGTATTGACCGCCGCGCCGACCCCGGTGGTCACGCCGCACCCGATCAGACAGACCGTGCCAAGCGGGGCGTTGTCGCCGACCTTGATCGCCGAGCCTTCAGGAATGACGGAATATTCGGAGAACGTGCCAAGGCCCGCCATGTGATAAACCGGCTTTCCGTCCTTGCTGAAGCGGGTCTCGCCGTTCAGCATTCTGCCGGTCGCCATCAGCTTGCCCATCTGGCTGCACATATGATGCTTGCCTTCCTTGCACATCCAGCAGACGCCGCAGCTTGGCGTGAGCACGGCGATGACGTGATCGCCGGGCTTCACGCTGGTGACGCCCGGGCCGACATCCGCGATAATTCCAGCTCCTTCATGTCCCAGCACCATGGGCGCCTTGCCGCCTATCACGCCGTGCACGACGGAGTAATCGGAATGGCAGATGCCGCTGGCGGTGTATTTGATGAGAACTTCGCCGGCCTTGGGGCCTTCCAGTTCAAGCTCCTCCACGACGAGGGGCTTTCTCTGTTCATACATTACGGCTGATTTGGTTTTCATTTTGTGTCTCCCTTCCCTAAGCCGGCGTCAATCGAACATGATGACGGAACGCGCGCCTTCGCCACGTCCCATTTCCGCAAACGCCTGATTGACGTCTTCAAGACGGATGCGCTTCGTGATCATTTCATCGAGCTTCAGTTCGCCGCTCATATACCAGTCGACGAATTTCGGCAGATCGCGTTTTGGCCGGGATGAACCATAGACAGAGCCGCGGAATTCCTTTTCCGTCAACAGCTGGCCCACGGGAAGTTCGTACACTTCCTTAAGGTTGGGCATGCCGACGATGACCGCTTCGCCGGTCGGGCGGATGATCGAAAAGGCGTCATTGATGGTGGCCATCGTGCCCAGCGCCTCGAAGGCGTAATGCACGCCCTTGCCGGTGATTTCCATGATGCGCTGCACCAGATTCTCCTTGAACGGATCAATGGCGTGGGTCGCGCCCAGAGACATGGCCAGCTTGCGCTTTTCCTCCATCGGGTCGACGGCGATCAGCGGATTGGCGCCCTTGATGCGCGCGCCCTGCAGGAT
>DMKG01000085.1 GCA_003454415.1 Alphaproteobacteria bacterium | reverse complement strand
GTCAATGGCGGCAGTACGATGCTCTGATAGGGGAAAATCCGCTTATGCCCGTCGTCGACATCCACGCCCATATCGTGCCGCAGGATTTTCCAGCCGATCCGTCGGGCGGAAAAAATCCACGCTGGCCCTGCATGCAGTGCGACGCGAAAGACCCCACAAAGGCCACCGTGATGATCGGCGGCAAGCCGTTCCGCCCGGTGGATGACCGCTGCTGGAATGTGGAGCGCCGTCTGGCCAGCATGGGGGAGGATGGCGTCGACATTCAGGTGCTGTCGCCCATGCCGGAACTGCTGTCCTACTGGTTCGATGTGGAGGAAACCGTGGTGATGGGCCGCCATATCGCCCAGACCCTGCGCAACATGATCGACAAGGCGCCCGCGCATTTCTATGGCCTTGGCATGGTTCCCCTGCAGGACCCGGACCGGGCGGCGGAGGAGCTTGCGGTACTCAAACGCGATTACGGCCTGCACGGAGTGGAAATCGGCACCCATGTCATGGGCAAGGATCTGGGGGATGCGCGCTTCAAGGTGTTTTTCGCGGCCGCCGAGGAACTGGGCATGGCGGTATTCGTGCACGGGCTGCAGCCGGTGGGCGAGGAGCGCTGGGGTTCCAATCCGCTGATGGGGGGACTGCTTGGCTATCCCCTGGACAGCGCCATTGCAGCCGCTTCCCTGATCAACGGGCAGGTGATGCAGGCGTCGCCCGGTCTGCGTCTGTGCTTCAGCCATGGCGGCGGCTCCGCCATGACGGTGATCAACCGCCTGCAGAAGGTCTGGAAAAGCGCGCCGCAAATGGCCGCCGCGATGCCGGAATCTCCGCTGGCGGCGGCGCGCCGTTTCTATTACGACACGCTGGTCTATGAACCGGTTCTGTTGCGGGCGCTGGCCGATCTGTTCGGGGCGGACAGGCTGATGATCGGGACCGATGATCCTTTTCCCATCCGCCAGCAGAAGCCAGCGGATTTCCTTCGCGAATGCGGGGTGAAAGAGGCTGATCTTCCGGGCATGCTGGGGGGCAACGCCCTTCGCTTTCTGGGTGTGCGGAAGTAAGCCCGCCCCCGCTTTCCCGCCGGAAGCAATCGTCACCCCTTCAGGGCCCGACTCCGTCTCCGCCAACAGCATGTATGGTTAATTTCTGGCGGAAATCCGGGCTTGTTAGGATTTTCTAAATCAATTACCCTTTCCCCGGGACAATTTTTTCCATTCATGTGACGATGGCTTCTGGTATATCCCGGAAGGGTTCTATTAATCATTTGTTATTATGGATTGATAATTTGTTAATTCTATTGGCAGGGGCGGCTCATGCGTTTTTCTCCTGATCCCGTTACGGCAACCCGGCCGCGCCTGAGAAGGCGGCTGCTTTCCCGTACAAGTCTGAGCGGCCTGCCGCTGCTGGGGGTGTCGCTGGCGGCCCTGGCCGGGGTGAGCGCCGCGGTTTCGCCCGCACGGGCGCTTCCCCAGGACGGGCAGGTGGTGGCGGGCGCGGCCAGCATTTCCCAGACAGGGGCGGCCAGCCTCGCCATAAATCAGTCCAGCATGGCCGCTGTCATCGATTGGCGCAGTTTCGACATCGCCGCGGATGAGACGGTGGAGGTGTTTCAGCCCTCCAGCATGGCCTCGCTTCTCAACCGGGTGGTGGGGGGTGGAGGCGCCAGCGAAATCATGGGCGCTTTGCGGGCCCAGGGCCGGCTGACTCTGATCAATCCATCCGGCGTCACCATCGGCGATCAGGCGCGCATCGATGTGGCTTCTCTGGTGGCGAGCACGGCCAATATGGCTAATGAGGATTTCATGGCCGGGCGGGGCCATTTCACCACGCCGGGCCATGCGGGGGCCCGGATCCGCAATGCGGGTGAAATTACCGTGCGTCATGGCGGGCTTGCGGCCTTTGTCGCCCCGGGAGTGGAAAATTCCGGAACGATCACCGCCAGGCTGGGCCGCGTGCAGATGGCGGCGGGGGATGTGTTCACCCTGGATATGTACGGGGACGATCTCATTCATGTGGGGGTTTCCGGCGCAACGCTCGGATCGGTTGTAAACACGGGGCGGATTTCAGCCGATGGAGGTGTGATCGAGATCACAGCCCGGGCGGGCGCAGCAGCGGTGGACAGCCTGATCAATATGGGCGGCGTGGTGGAAGCCCGCAGCGTGGGCATGGAAAACGGCGCTGTGGTGTTTTATGGCGCGGATCCCGGCGTCGTGCAGGTTGCCGGCCGTGTGGACGTTTCCGGCCGCCAGGCGGGAGAGACCGGCGGAACCATCCAGGCGCTGGGGGACAAGGTGGCGCTGACGGGGACGGCGCGGCTTGACGCCAGCGGCGATGCGGGGGGCGGCGTGGTTCTGGTTGGCGGCGATTACCAGGGCAGAGGCGGCGTCCCCACCGCCAGCCGCACCTATGTCGCGCGGGATGCGCGCATCACCGCCGACGCGATCACCAAGGGCAATGCGCAAAAGGTGGTGGTGTGGGCCGATGGGGACACGCGTTTTTACGGCGCGATCTCGGCCCGCGGCGGCGCCCAGGGGGGCGATGGCGGCCTGGTGGAAGTGTCGGGCAAACAGAATCTCGGCTTTGACGGGCGGGTGGATGTCAGCGCGCCCATGGGCAAGGGCGGCAGCCTGCTGCTCGATCCGGATTTTATCTTCATCAAGAATGGCGGCGGCGGCGACAGCCTTGCCGATGATGAGGTGGCCGATGGCCTGGTCGCATTCGCCGATACGGTAGATATCGGCGACGGAAAGACCTTCAACATCTCCGAAACGGCGCTGGAGGGGCTGACGGCCGCCACGCTGACCCTTCAGGCCAATGACAAGATCACCATTGAAAATCTTTCGGACGGCGAACTGACCCTCGGCGTTCCAGGTCTGGTGACATTCCAGGCGGGCGCGGGCGGCTTCGTGATGGAGGATACAACTGATTTCATCCACTTTACCGGCGGTGGTTCGCTGAACATTGACACCACTACCAGCCCTACCGGACTGAAGGGAGATATCACACTGGGCAGGGTGGGCGTTGGATCGGGTAATGTGTCCCTGAAAGGCGTGAATGTTACTGTCGCAGGCGCGCTGAGCACTGCCAGCGGCGATATTTCGATAGAGTCATCGGCGGCCACCACGATCAACGCGAATGTAACTTCCGGTGGCTTCCTCACTATCCTGTCCCAATCTGGCATAACTATCGACGCCGTTATGAGCGCGGGTAACACTCTCTCTGCTTTTGCGAGTGACGGACTTAAAGTAAACAGAGATCTTGTCGCCGGTTCGTCGATATTTCTCGATGGCGATCAGGAAGACGATAGTATGGGCGCGCTGGTTTTCGGCGTCGGCTCAATCACGCTGACTTCAGGATTTGAACTCCATCTCGACGCCGATACGTCAAGCACCAGCCCGACCGTGGGAGTAAGCGATATCTTCACCCTCGGCTCGATCTCCGCCGCAGTG
>DMKG01000033.1 GCA_003454415.1 Alphaproteobacteria bacterium | reverse complement strand
CTCCTCAATGGGCTGATCTCGGCATGTATATCCAGACGGTGGCGCTGCTTGCGGTGGATCACGGACTGGCGAGTTGCATGCAGGAAGCCTGGGCAAACTGGCATAAGACGCTGACGCAATTGCTGTCTATCCCAGATCATGAAATGGTGTTCTGCGGGCTGGCGCTTGGCTATGAGGACAAGACGGCCGCCGTCAACACCCTGCGCTCCGGCCGGGCGGGGCTGGAAGACGTGAAGTTCTTCGGATTCTAGAATAATCCGTATTCTGACGCCATCGTCAGAATACGGATGATGTGAAAACGCGGGGCGGGCGGACGCAGCGGTGAAGGCTCAGCGGCATCCATTGTTTCCGGAGATGCAGCCGCAATTGGGAAACACCTCGCGTCCAAGATGAACGAGATAGGCTTCGATCGCCGCCCGGATCAGATCCTGGCTGGTCCAGTCCAGTTGCGCTGCAGCGACATGTACGCGGTGATAGAGCGCTGGATCGATGCGCAGGGTTAGCGCCTTGATACTGGCGGATTTGTCGGTGGAATTGAGCCTGGACGGCCGCTCCGGCCTCACCACGCCCCCTGGCGAATCGCAGGAGGTCCGCGTCTGTGGGGATTCTTGGGGTGCGGCTTGCGGCGGGCGCTCAAAAACCTCAGGACGGATGGGCGGGGTAGGCTGCGCTTCACCCTTGCGCGCGATCAGGCCGCTGTGCAGGGCTGCGTATTTTTCTGCGCTCATGCTTTCATTTCCTGAACAGGGCGCATCTTCAACTGCGCCGGCCAAAGCCGGTCATGCGATTTAGAAACGGCGTCAGTCCTTTTCTGCGCATGGGCGCGGCATCCTCCGCACCCCTCGTGGAAGCAGGCAGGATGGCGTCCGCCGTCCTTTCCGGATTTAGGATGTCTTCGAGGGAAAGGGGATAATCCAGTTCGCCTCGCAATCGCTGCACGGCTTCCAGAAGCGCCTGCTGCGGATTTTCAATAAGAGGCGGCGGCACCCGCTCAAGATCAAAAGAGGCGTCCTCTGCTGAACTTTGCGGCGCCGCGGCGGCTGCGGGTTCGGCCACTTCAACCGGAGCCATTCCATCGTCGGCGCCGGGAGGCGGAAGTTCGAAATCGGATGAGATGGAAACGATATCCTCTTGCGCGACCGGCAGGGAGTGAAAGACGGGAGCGTCTTCAACACGCGCCGGCTCCCGGGCTTGCATTACATCCGGCGCGGAGGGAGATTCGGCGGGAGGCGGCGCGGTAAAGTCAAATCCGTCTGGATCCTTATATTCGACAAGGTTTCCATCCAGCCTCGCCAGACGGCTGCTGAGATAGTCCCATAATCCGCCCACCTCTTTCGCAGAGGCGCATTTGGCGTTGTATTCCATGACTGTGCGGCCATCGGTCATGCTGGCGGCGAAATCCACCCGGTGATTCAGCATGACAGGAGCGACTGTGCCATGCTGGGACAGCGCAACCGCCGCCTCCGCGGTGATTTTTGCGCGGGCCGTCGCCGCATTCACCACGAACACCATGGATTTTTTATGGGTGGCGGCGATTTCCACGGTCGCGCCGACCGCGCGCAGATCATGGGGGCTTGGCCTTGTGGGCATCACAACCAGGTCCGCGTGGCTGACCACATGAGAGATCGCCTTGGTGACTGCGGGAGGCGTATCGATGAACACGAGCTTGAAGCCCTGGGCGCGCAGGACTTCGAGATCGGAACGCAGATTGTCAAAGCTTGCCGCGACAAAGGCCGGCGTCTCCGCTTCCCGGGCATTCCACCATTTGGCGAGGCTGCCCTGAGGATCAGTGTCGATCACCGCGACAGGGCCCGCCCCGGTAATTTCCGCTTGCACCGCAAGATGCCCGGCTAGGGTGGTTTTGCCTGAGCCGCCTTTTTGCGATGCGAGTACGATCACGCGCATAGTTTACTCCTTTCGGTAACCCCGCTGCCCGCCTTATGATCAAGGGTTGGGGCCGGTGGCTTTGCGTCCCGTCATTCCTGACGGATTGCCGTTTCGAGAAGCGCGCCTCTTTGCCCGGCAAAGCAGCAGCCCCCGTCATGCTGAAATGTATAACGGGGCGGCTTAATTTCCAGTAAAACTAATTCGCCATGACGGTTTGTTACAAAGGGGACGGGATTAGGGAATTATTGACCATGATGGCGTTCTTTCAGGTCCTCGCAGGCCAGAACGGGTTTGAAACACAGGGAGAAGGCAATGACGGAATGGATAGAGGCGGCGGCGGTTCCACAAATGCTGCGGCCGGGCATGCAGGTGTTCGTGGGCGGCAGCGTTATGGAGCCGCTGGCCCTGCTGGCGGCGCTCAAAGACGCACCCGAGGCGAGTTGTGGCGTCACCTATATCACTAATCCCGTTCCGGGCCTGAGCCGTATCGATTATGCGACCTTTCATCCCGAAGCGAGGGTAATCACCAATTTCATGTCGGACCGCATGCAGAATTCCTTTGCCGCCGGCAAGATCGACTTCATCCCCATGCAATATCATCAGCGGCATTTTTTCGTCAGTGGTCCCCTGAAGATCGATGTGGCGCTGGTGCAATACGGTCCGCCCGATGAAAACGGCATGTGCAGCCCCGGCTATGGCATCGATTTCGTGCCCGCCGTGCTGGAGCGGGCGAAACTCGTCATTGCAGAGATTAACGAAGCCTTACCCGCGCCGCCGCATCTTCCGAAAACCCATATCTCGAAATTTCATTATGCAGTGCGCTCTCAAACCCCGTTGCAGTTGCTGCGCGTTGTTCCGGTTGATGAAGTCTCCCAGAAGATCGGCGCCCATGTGGCTGGCCTGGTGCGGGATGGCGACTGTATCGAAACCGGGGTGGGGGCCATTCCCAATGCGGCTCTTGCGGCGCTGGGCGACCGTAATGATCTTGGCGTCCATTCCGGCCTGATTTCCGACGGCGTCATGGCGCTGGCCAGGGCCGGGGTCATCAACGGACGGAGGAAAAACATCGATACCGGAAAAATCGTCACCGGCATCGTCGCGGGCAGCAATGAACTCATGCAATGGGCGGGGAGTTGTCCGGACATTTCCTATAGAACCGTGGATTACACCCATGACGTGGCGCTGCTGGGCGGCATCGACAATTTCGTCGCCATCAATGGCGCGGTCGAGGTGGACTTGCTGGGGCAGCT
>DMKG01000168.1:20226-20552 GCA_003454415.1 Alphaproteobacteria bacterium | reverse complement strand
ATTAATACTACAATTCTCTGCTGCTGCGAAAGTTTTGCACAGAGCTTTATCTTGTGGATTTTTTCCACACCCCCACAAAATGTTGTTGCCTAATTTTTTATAACACCTACTCTTTGGGGTCCCTGGACCGTGGGGACACAGGATATTGAGGGCCATGAGGGGTGGGTGCTCCAGTTGCCGCTTTTTCCTGCCCGATCCAGAAAACACTCAAGCCAGTAATCGGGGACAAGCATGCGGGTTAAGCGTCACTATACGACCGAGGGTCTCTCAGCCTATGAGAAGATCGAGTTCAAGACCGCCAATAGCGAGATTCGCAATCCCGACGG
>DMKG01000168.1:19730-19864 GCA_003454415.1 Alphaproteobacteria bacterium | reverse complement strand
GTGCTGGCGCAGAAATATTTCCGGAAGGCGGGGGTCCCTGTAGAGCGCATCCCGGTCGAGGAGCCAGGCGTGCCTGGCTGGTTATGGCGGCACAAGGCCGATGACGTGGCCATGGAGCGGCTTTTCCCCCCCCC
>DMKG01000168.1:17719-19398 GCA_003454415.1 Alphaproteobacteria bacterium | reverse complement strand
TGGACCTATTGGGGCTGGAAAGGCGGTTATTTCGACACGGCCAGCGATGCGCGAAGCTTCTTCGATGAAATGCGCTTCATGCTGGCCAGTCAGATGTGCGCGCCCAACAGTCCGCAATGGTTCAATACCGGCCTGCATTGGGCCTATGGCATTGACGGCCCGGCCCAGGGGCACTTCTATGTGGATCATGAAACCGGGGAAGTGACGCCCTCCCAGAGCGCCTATGAACGCCCGCAGCCCCATGCCTGCTTCATTCAGAGCGTCAATGACGATCTGGTGAATGAGGGCGGGATCATGGATCTTTGGGTGAGGGAGGGCCGCCTGTTCAAATACGGCTCCGGCACCGGAAGCAACTTCTCGGCGCTGCGGGGTGAGAACGAAGCCCTGTCAGGGGGCGGCAAATCATCCGGACTGATGAGCTTTCTGCGCATCGGCGACCGCGCGGCGGGGGCGATCAAATCTGGCGGCACCACGCGACGGGCGGCGAAAATGGTGATCGTGGACGCGGACCACCCGGATATCGAGGCCTTTATCGACTGGAAAATGCGTGAAGAGCAGAAGGTCGCCGCGCTGGTTACCGGCTCGAAGCTGTTGGAAAAACATCTGAACGCCATTATCCGCGCCTGTGTAAATTGCAGCAGCGACGATGGGGAGGCGTGTTTCGACGCCAAAAAGAACCCCGCTCTACGCCAGGAGATCCGCAGCGCCCGCGCCATGCAGGTGCCTGAAAACTATATTCAGCGGGCCGTGCACATGGCGCGCCAGGGCTTCAAACGCTTTGATTTCGCCACCTTCGACACTGACTGGGATTCCGAAGCCTATCTGACCGTATCCGGGCAAAACTCGAACAACAGCGTGCGCGTCACTGACGCCTTCCTGCAGGCGGTGGAAAAGGATCAGGAATGGAGCCTGACCCGGCGCACCGATGGCGTGGTGACCAAGACCCTGCCCGCGCGCGCGCTGTGGCGGCGTATTGGCGAGGCCGCCTGGGCCTCCGCCGATCCGGGTCTGCAATTCCACACGACCATCAACGACTGGCATACCTGCCCCCAAAGCGGACCGATCCGCGCCTCCAATCCCTGCTCGGAATATATGTTTCTGGACGACACGGCGTGCAATCTGGCGTCTCTCAACCTGATGCGCTTCCAGCAGGAGAATGCGGCCTTTGATGTGGAGGGTTTTTCCCACGCCACAGCGCTCTGGACCATGGTGCTGGAAATTTCCGTGATGATGGCGCAATTCCCCTCACGCCGCATTGCGGAGCTTTCATACAGATACCGTACTTTGGGGCTGGGTTTCGCCAATCTGGGCGGATTGCTGATGGGAATGGGACTGGCTTATGACAGCGCTGAAGGGCGCGCGCTGGCGGGCGGCATTTCCGCGCTGATGACTGGCGTCAGTTACCAGACCTCCGCGCTGATGGCGCGGGAGCTGGGGCCGTTCCCCGGATATCCGCGCAATGCGGAAGCGATGCTGCGGGTGATGCGCAATCATCGCCGGGCCGCCTATGGCGAGACCGGCGGCTATGAGGCGCTGCATACACTGCCGGCGCCGCTTGACAGCGCCCGCTGCCCCGACCAGCCCCTGATCGAAGCCGCAAGACGCGCCTGGGACCAGGCGGTAGAGCTTGGCGAGGCGCATGGCTACCGCAATGCTCAGGCCAGCGTGATCGCGCCCAC
>DMKG01000168.1:10973-17488 GCA_003454415.1 Alphaproteobacteria bacterium | reverse complement strand
GGCACGATCGGCCTGGTGATGGATTGCGACACTACGGGGATCGAGCCGGATTTCGCCCTGGTCAAATTCAAGAAACTGGCTGGCGGGGGTTATTTCAAGATCATCAACCAGACGGTTCCGCAGGCGCTGCGCGTGCTGAACTACACGCCGGAACAGATCGACGCCATCACCGCCTATGCGGTCGGCCATGGCACACTGGCCGGCGCGCCGGGGGTTTCCCATGAAGCCTTGCGCCAGCGCGGCTTTGGCGATGGACAATTGGCCGCCATTGAAGACGGACTGGCTGCCGCATTCGATATCAAATTCGCTTTCAACAGATGGTCGCTCGGGGATGAATTCTGTACCGGCGTGCTGGGCTTCTCTGCGGAGCAGCTCGATGATCTGAACTTCAATATGCTGGCGGCGCTCGGCTTCACGGCAGACGAGATCGATGCGGCCAATCTTTACTGCTGCGGCGCCATGACCCTGGAAGGCGCGCCCGGATTGCGCGAGGAACATCTGCCGGTGTTCGATTGCGCCAACCCCTGCGGCCGCACCGGCACCCGCTATCTCAGCGCCGAAAGCCATATCGAGATGATGGCGGCCTGTCAGCCGTTCATTTCCGGCGCCATTTCCAAAACGATCAACATGCCGAATAGCGCCAGCATCGACGAATGCGCCAGCGCCTATATGAAATCCTGGCGTCTGGGTCTCAAGGCCAACGCGCTGTACCGTGATGGGTCCAAGCTCAGCCAGCCCCTGAACGCGCAAATCCTCGATCATGACGCGGAAACGGCCCAGGAGACCGTGGAAAACATCATCGAAGCGCCGGCGGCGGCGCGGGCGCAGCTTGTGGCGGAACAGCTCGCCATCCACACGGCGGAAGAGAGCGGAAAAACCTCCGTTCGGCGTCGCCTGCCCCACCGGCGCAAAGGCTACACTCAGAAAGCCACTGTGGGCGGACACAAGGTTTACCTGCGCACGGGCGAATATGAAGACGGCAGCCTGGGAGAAATCTTCATCGACATGCACAAGGAAGGCGCGGCCATCCGGAGCCTGATGAACAATTACGCCATCGCCATTTCCATTGGCCTGCAATATGGCGTGCCGCTGGAAGAGTTTGTCGACGCCTTCACCTTTACCCGGTTCGAACCGGCCGGCATGGTGCAGGGCAATGACGCTATCAAGAGCGCCACTTCCATCGTCGATTACGTGTTCCGGGAACTGGCGATCTCCTATCTGGGGCGCAGCGATCTGGGCCATGTGGAACCCAGTGAATACCGGTTTGACGCCATGGGGACGGGGGTGGAGGAAGTCACGGCGATCACCGCTCAGGTGCAGCGCGTGGCGAGCACGGGCCTGTTGCGCAACCGTCTTGTGGTGCTGCCGGGGGGGAGCGCGAAACAGGAGAAAGAAGAACGGGCCGCTCCTGAAACAGTCATGCTCAATGAAATGCGCGTGGGGGCCGGCGCGGCGGTGGCGGTGGAAAGCGTCATGTTGAGCGCTGGCGGTTCTGGCGGCCATGACGCCCAGGTCAGCCTGCGCATGGAAGCCCGGATCAAAGGCTATGAAGGGGAGAATTGCGGCGAATGCGGGAATTTCACCCTGGTGCGCAATGGCACCTGCCTGAAATGCAATACCTGCGGGGCGACCAGCGGCTGCTCATGAGAGAAAACCGGAAAATTTATTGAAAAATTAAGGGAAATTAAGCATACCGCCTGTTCTGTTGCGTTGCGTATCTCCGAATAAGTCATCGGAGTCTTCCCTGCTGTAAACTGGGGCCGCCAAGCGCGGCCCCTTTTTTACTAAAATTTACCGGTTTCTTAACCCTGTATTCATGCTCGCGTGATTATTTAAAGCGTATGAGCGATACGACTGGACAGAATGCGAAATTGCAGGTTTTCACCGCCACTGATGAGGCGGATTTTTTCCGCATTTTCCAGTTCCGTTATGGGGTTAAGGTCACCCAGTTGGGGGAGGATCCGCCTGCCGCCGATCATGGAAGGAAAACGCTCAGCGACCGGCTGGATCAATCCGCGATGCAGATTTATGTCGCGGATGCTAACAAGCGGGAAATCGCCGCAGCGGTGCGGTTGAATACCGGCCTGACGGATCCGTCTCTCGCCCATCTCACTCAGGGTTTTGGAGTTTTCCGGGAATTTGGCGTTGAATCCCTCTCTTTGAGCGGTCAATTGATCATCTCACCCAAATGGGCAAGCAGCATGGCCGCCTCTCTTGCGTTATGCGCCGTGTACAAGCTTGCCCGCCAGCATGGCAGCCGATTCGACTTCAGCCAATGCAGCCCAAGTCTCGTCCCTCTCTATCAGAGGCTTGGCTATCGCCGCTTCCGGGAAAACTTTGTGGATGAAGAACTTGGCTATCAGGTTCCCATGGTTCTCCTGACAGAAGATTTTTCGCATTTGACCCGGGTGAATTCACCCCTCGTCAAAATCGCCCGGAACATGACCAATCCGGTGATTACCGGAAACTGGTTCGCGCGCAATTTTCCCGATTATGCGCTGGCTCCTGTTCCCGCCGCCATGGCGGATGAAGAGTTCTGGCATTTTCTGGCGCGCAAACTGAACCAGCCGCCAACTGCTGGCGTCCCCTTGCTGGAGGGACTGGATTACGCGGAAGCCATGGCGTTTATCCGCGCAGGCTCCGTGCTGAATTGCCGGCAGGATGTGCCAATTCTCAAAGCCGGCCAGTTCGGACGCGAGATGTTCGTGATCCTGTCTGGCGAAGTACGCGTGCTGGCGGGCCCGGAAAAATCGGAAGTGGCGCGTCTGAAACGCGGGGATATTTTCGGCGAGCTTGCCTATCTGTCGGAAGCGCCCCGCACCGCAGATGTGGTGACAACGGACGAAACGGAATTGCTGGTGCTGAATCAGGAAATCGTCCAGCGCATCATGGTGAAAATGCCCGCCATCGCCGCCAAGGTGCTGTTCAATCTGTCGCTGATCCTGTGCGAACGGGTCGGACGATCCACCCGCGATCTGGTAAGCGTGACTCTGCCTGCCGCTTCCACCGGCAGCCAGCAGGCCGCGCCCAGAAAGACGGCGGAGGGATAGGCGGATTCCCGCCCTGCCATTTCATTGCGGCGCTTCGCACACACATACGGCTGTGGGACCTCAACGCGATCCGACGGCAGATCCCGTCAGGTCCTCTTCTTGTCCGTGGCGGGCAGGGAAAGCCGGATATGCAATTCGCGCAACTGTTCCGGCGCGACCGCCGCGGGCGCCTGCATCAGCAGATCCTGCGCCTGCTGGTTCATGGGAAACAGGATCACCTCGCGGATATTTGGTTCATCCGCCAGCAGCATGACAATCCGGTCCACTCCCGGGGCAATGCCGCCATGAGGCGGCGCGCCAAATTTGAACGCCTTGATCATCCCTCCGAAACGGTCATCGACCGCTTCCCTGTCATAGCCGGCTATGGCGAAGGCCTTGTACATAATATCCGGCCGGTGATTACGAATGGCGCCTGAAGACAATTCCACGCCGTTACAGACGATGTCATATTGATAGGCCAGAATGCTGAGAGGATCGGCGGCGTCCAGCGCCTCCAGACCGCCCTGGGGCATGGAAAACGGGTTATGGCCAAAATCGATCTTGCCGGTGGCCTCGTCGCGTTCATACATCGGAAAATCCGTGATCCAGCAGAAGCGGAAGATATTCTTTTCACAGATATCCAGTTGCTCGCCGATACGCAGACGCGCGGCGCCCGCAAGCGCCGCCGCAGCCTCCGGCCTGTCGCAGGCAAAGAACAGCGTATCCCCCGCCCCGGCCCCGGCCTTCGCCGCCATCCGGGCAAGGATGCCGGAAGGAATGAATTTGGCGATGGGGCCGCGTCCCACCAGCGCGCCGGCCTCTTCTTCCAGGATGACATAGCCAAGACCGGGCGCACCCATATCGGCGCGCGCCCATTCATTGAGCTTGTCGAAAAAACTGCGGGGCTGGCTGGCCGAGCCGGGCGCAGGGATGGCGCGCACGGCGCCCCCTGCGGCTATGGGTTTCTTGAAGGCGTTGAAGGTGACGGCCTCCAGCGCGAAAAATTCAGTCACATCGCAAATCTCGATCGGATTGCGCAAATCCGGCTTGTCGGAGCCGTATTTCAGCATCGCCTCGGAATAGGGAATACGTGGAAAGGGGCGCGGCGGCAGCACGCGGCCGGCGGCGAATTCCTCAAAAACTCCATGCAATACCGGCTCTACAGCCGCAAACACGTCCTCCTGTGTGACGAAGGACATCTCGATATCAAGCTGGTAGAACTCCCCGGGCGAACGGTCGGCGCGCGCATCCTCATCGCGGAAACAGGGGGCGATCTGGAAATACCGGTCGAAGCCCGCCACCATGATAAGCTGCTTGAATTGCTGCGGCGCCTGGGGCAGCGCATAGAACTGGCCCGGATGCAGCCGGCTGGGCACCAGAAAATCGCGCGCTCCCTCTGGGCTGGACGCGGTCAGGATGGGCGTCTGGAATTCCGTGAATCCCTGCGTCTCCATGCGCCGCCGCAGGGATGTGATCACCTGGCTGCGCAGCACGATATTGCGGTGCAGCTTCTCCCGGCGCAAATCCAGAAAACGGTAACGCAGGCGGATATCCTCGGGATAATTCGGTTCGCCGAACACCGGAAGGGGCAGTTCTTCGGCTTCGGAGATCAGGGAAAATTCCTCGATGCGCAATTCGATCGCGCCGGTTGGCAGATTGGGATTCACGGTGTCTTCCCCGCGGGCCACCACTTTCCCGGTGACGGTAATCACCCATTCCGGCCGGACCGTTTCCACAGCGGCGAACACACTGGCGGAAGGCTCCAGCACGCACTGGGTCACGCCGTAATGGTCGCGCAGATCAATGAAGATCAATCCGCCATGGTCGCGCTTCCTGTGCACCCAGCCGGACAGACGGACGCTGTTTCCAACATGTTCCGGGCGTAATTCGCCACAGGTGTGCGTTCTGTACTGATGCATTTGTTCCCCGACTTCCAGAAGCGGGAGAAGGCATGGAAGCCGCGCGATTGTCAAGTTTTTAGCGCGACGGGAGGCTGCTGATGCTTTATAGCTGGATTCATGAATCTCATCACCAGCACTCAGCCCCTGGCGCAGCTTTGCTCACGCCTTAGCCAATCTCCCTATGTGACCGTGGATACAGAGTTTCTGCGGGAAAAAACCTTCTGGCCGAAGCTTTGCCTGATCCAGATCGCCAGCCCCGAAGAAGAAGCCATGATCGATCCGCTGGGGACGGAGATTGATCTGACGCCTTTTTTTGATTTGATGCGCGACAGCCGGGTTCTGAAAGTGTTCCATGCCGCGCGCCAGGATATCGAAATCTTTCACCATGACGCAGGCGTGATCCCCACACCCATGTTCGACACCCAGGTGGCGGCCATGGTATGCGGATTTGGCGATTCTGTTGGCTATGACACCCTGGCGCGCAAAATCAGCAAGGTGCATATCGACAAAAGCTCGCGTTTTAGCGATTGGTCGTCACGGCCGCTCAGTGAGCGCCAGCTGGCTTACGCCCTGCAGGATGTGACGCATCTGCGCGGCGTTTATGAATGGCTGGCGCGGCAGTTGAAGAAAAATGGCCGCGAAGCCTGGCTTGCTGAAGAAATGGCCATACTAAGCGATCCCAACACCTATATCAGCCATCCCGAAGAAGCGTGGCGGCGCATCAAGACACGGGGCGGCAACCGCCGCTTTCTTGGGGTCTTACGCGAAATTGCGGCCTGGCGTGAAAAGGAGGCGCAGGCCCGCAACCTACCGCGCAACCGCATCATCCGGGAGGAAGCGCTTCTGGAGATCGCCGCCCATCCGCCGCAAACACTGGAAGCGCTCGGACGTCTGCGCCATGTCACCACGGGGTTTGCCGAAGGAAAACTTGGCAAACCCCTGCTGGACGCTATTGCCCGTGGGCGGGACATTCCCGAAGACGCACTTCCCGAACTACCCGACCGCGGCGGCAGACCCCCGGGGAATGGAAGCGTCGTGGAATTGCTGAAAGTGCTGCTGAAAATCCTCTGCGAAGACCAGGGCGTCGCCAGCAGGCTGGTGGCGGGAAGCGACGATCTTGCGCATATCGCGGCAGACGACCATGCGCCGGTGGCGGCCCTGCAGGGCTGGCGGCGTCAAATATTTGGCGACGCCGCGCTCGATCTGAAGCATGGCAAACTCGCGATCGCCATCAAAAAAGGCAAGATTGTATTGACGCCGGTAGAACCGTAAATACGGGCTTTGCGGTCAGGCTCACGCCAGCAGAGCAACCGGAAATCTTCAGCCAATCTCCAGCAGGGCTTCGCGGTTGAGCGCCTTGGCCAACTGACGCAGGCGTTTGCGCAGCACTTCGCCGTCCAGATCGGCAAATTTCGCAGGAATACGCAGGCGCAACCCGTTAGGGATCAGATGCAGCGGGCAATTGTTCAGGATTCCCCCGGTCCCCCCGGTAAGGGTATGCGCCAGACGCAACGCCAGCCCCAGCAAGCGCGCCCCGGCCGCCTCTTTCCCAACAAATTCCATCAGCGTCCCGACAAGGCCTTCG
>DMKG01000168.1:9776-10781 GCA_003454415.1 Alphaproteobacteria bacterium | reverse complement strand
GACAAGGCCTTCGGCCGGCTCGGCCCTGTATCTGAAATACACCGCCAGCGCCAGCAACGCACGGCCACGATGACTGACGCCGGCAAGAGGGGAATGCAGCACTTCCATCAGGCACTGATCGGCCCTGTGGTCCGGATGCACGCGCCAGCCGATATCGCTCAGCAGACTGGCGCAGTGGCGCAGTCTTGCGGAAGAAACGCTTTCATTCTCGAACAAAGCGGAGGTCCAGGACGTGATTTCTTCTGCGTGGTCGGGGAAGCGGCCAAGACGGCCGGATTTTTCCTCACAGGCCGTCACCAGGGGGTCCTGGGCCTGTAAATCTTCCGGCAGTCGTGTGAACAGCAGCCCCTCCCGTAACCCATAGGCGGAAAACACCACCCGGCGCACGCCGGTTTCCCGCACCAGGCGGTTCAGTACAGCGGCGGCGGGCGCGGCCGTCGCCGAGCGCCTGCTTGAAAGGCCCGGCGTCTTGTCCAGTTCCGCCTGAGGCGTGAGAAAGAGCTCCCGGGTGAAACGGAGGGCTTCGGAAGCCTCGATCGCATATTCGTGAATCACCCTTATCGGATGTTTCTTCTGAAACATATGCGCCTGCGCCAGCGCCCGCCAGGATCCGCCAACCGCATACAGCGTTTCGCCAGCAAAATCCTTCAGCCAACCCTCTGCGCCAAGCCGCTCGTCAATCTGCTGCTCCATTTGCCTGAACAGCGACTTTTTCATCTTCAGAGGGCCAAGCGGCAGCGTTACGGATTTTCCCGGCGCCCCATCCTTGAGCGACACAAGCTCAATGCTGCCCCCTCCCAGATCGCCCGCCAGTCCGCGCGCCTTTGGATTTCCAGCCAGAACGCCAAGGGCGGAGAACCGCCCCTCATCCGCCCCGGAAATGATCCGGATATCGATGCCGATCTCCCGTGAGACAGCCTGAATAAACTCCTTTCCGTTCGCAGCCTCGCGTGAGGCTGCGGTCGCCACCGCCTCCACTGCATGAACCTCCATGGCCCGCAGAAT
>DMKG01000168.1:8293-9546 GCA_003454415.1 Alphaproteobacteria bacterium | reverse complement strand
ATCCCGCCCGTGGCGAGCACGGATTCTCCCAACCCGCAAAACACCTTTTCATTGAACAGAGGAATGGGGGTGCGCCGCAGGCCGTCATACACCACCAGACGCACAGAATTGGAGCCCGTATCTATGACCCCAACCAGCTCAGCGGAATTCTGCGCCGCCGGCGACGGCAGCCTGAGGGAGCTTCCCGCCGCGAATCTGGCTGCGCCCCTAGCCATGTCTGGATTTCCCGTCCTTGAAAGGAACGGGTTTCGGCCGGTCTTTCGAATAGGCTTCGCCGCGGCCGGAAAGGCTCGGATTATGCATGAAATAATCATGCGCGCTGAACGGCTGTTCACCCTGCGCGGGCGTCACGCGTACATAGGTGTTATCGCTGCGCAATTCCCAAGTCTGCAGATTGTCCTTCAAATTAACGGTCATCACCTGATCAAGCACCTGTTTATGCACGGTCGGATTTTCTATGGGCACCAGAACCTCCACCCGGCGATCGAGATTGCGGGGCATCATATCTGCGGAACTGATATAAACAACCGCATTTTCGGAGGGAAGGTCCTGTCCCGCCCCGAAACAGAAAATCCTGGAATGTTCAAGAAACCGCCCGACGATACTGCGTACACGGATATTATCTGAAAGCCCCTGAACCCCGGCGCGCAGACAGCAGATGCCGCGCACGATCAGCTCAACAGACACCCCCGCCCGCGAAGCCTTGTACAAGGCCAGTATCACTTCCGGGTCAACCAGCGAGTTCAGCTTGATCCAGATGCTGGCGGGCTTGCCAGCCCTGGCAAGGGTGATTTCATTCTCGATATGCTGCATGATTGTCGAGCGCAGATTGATCGGAGAAATCGCCAGCTTGGACAGTTGCGAAGGCTCGGCGTAGCCCGTGCAATAGTTGAAAAACTGCGCTGCGTCACGGCACAATGCAGGATCCGCGCTGAACAGGGAGAAATCCGTATAAATGCGCGCGTTCACCGGATGATAATTGCCGGTGCCGAAATGCACATAGGAACGCAATTCTCCCGCTTCCCTCCGCACCGCAAGGCTTACCTTCGCGTGAGTCTTTAAATGCATGAACCCGAACACGACCTGTACGCCCGCACGCTCCAGTTCCCGCGCCAGCTGGATATTCGCCGCTTCATCGAAACGCGCCTTCAGTTCAACAAGCGCGGTGACGGATTTACCGTTTTCAGCGGCCTCGATCAGCGCCTTCACGATGGGGCTGTCCCAGCCCGCGCGGTACAGCGTCTGCTTGATCG
>DMKG01000168.1:7726-8064 GCA_003454415.1 Alphaproteobacteria bacterium | reverse complement strand
CGTCTGCTTGATCGCCACAACTTCAGGATCAATGGCCGCCTGGCGCAGAAACTGCACCACTACGTCAAAAGATTCATAGGGGTGGTGCACGATGATGTCCTTGGCCCGTATCGCTGCAAAGCAGTCCCCGCCATGATCGCGGATTCTTTCGGGAAACCGCGCATTATAGGGCTGGAACAGCAGATCCAGGCGCTCCTCCACAATGATCTGGCGCGTACTGGCCAGATCCAGCGCTCCCCGCACGATCGCGATCTCGCGGTAGCTCACTTCCATTTCACTGATCACGAATTGCCGTAAATGCTCCGGCATACCCTCATCTATGGCCAGAAGCACAACCT
>DMKG01000168.1:3747-7515 GCA_003454415.1 Alphaproteobacteria bacterium | reverse complement strand
TATGGCCAGAAGCACAACCTCCCCGCGGCGGCGGCGGCGCAAGGCGGTTTCGAAATTCCGGACGAGATCCTCCGCCTCCTCGTCAATTTCGATTTCGCTGTCGCGGATGACCCGGAACGCGCCGCTGGCCAGCACCTCATATCCGGGGAACAGGCGGTTGAGAAATAATGCGAGGATGTTTTCCAGCGCCAGGAAACGCGTTGTGCTTTTATCGTTCGGATCTTCAGCATGCATCCGCAAAAAACGCGGCACCTGGTGCGGCAAGGGCAACAGGGCGCGCATGAGCCGGCCGTCAGAAACACGGCGAAGCTGCATGATCACACATAACCCAAAATTCGGGATGAAGGGAAAGGGATGCGCGGGATCGATCGCAAGCGGCGTCAATACGGGAAAAAAACTTTGCAGGAACTGATCTTCCAGCCAGGCGTGATCTGATGGACGCACTTCACTGAGAGAAAGCACATGGATGCCCGCCATGCGTAATTCACTTTGCAGGCGCTCCCAGCTATCGGCCTGCGCCGCCATCAGCGTGCCTGCGGCCGCATGCACCCGCTCAAGCTGTTCGGCAGGCGCCAGCCCGTCCTGGCTGCGCCCGGTCACGCCTGCGCGTATCTGCGCATGCAGTCCCGCCACCCGGACCGAATAAAATTCATCGAGATTGGATGCGGAGATGGACAGAAACCGCAAGCGCTCCAGCACGGGATGCGCCATATCCCTCGATTCCTCCAGCACCCTTTGATTAAAGGCGAGCCACGATAATTCCCGGTTGATAAAAATCTCACCGGCAGGCAATGACGCCAGATCGCGGTCCGCAAAGTCAACATCTGCTGCGTTCAATTTTTCCGGAGCTTCCTTACTCAAACCATCTCTCCCGGCAGGACTGGCGCAGGTCCGGCGACGTGAAACTGAAATTCACCATGCTGATCCGCGCGCCGGACGTATTTCAGGTTCATGAGATCACCCGCAGTTCCGCATTTCCGGTACGGCTGGATACGAGGCCGCCTTAAGTACCCGCTTTCGATGGCGGGAACGTCACATCCACCCCACCGGCTAAAGCATGCCACGGAATTCGCCGCCATCCAGCACCAGATTTTGACCTGTAATATATCCGCCATATTGGCTGCAAAGAAAGGCGCAGGCCGCGCCGAATTCATCCGGATCGCCCATCCTTCCCGATACGCTTGCGGCGGCGGTCTTCTGCATGAATTCTTCCACCGAAAGGTTGGCGTTCTGCGCACGCGGCAGGAACGCCTGAAGCAGCCGGTCGGTAGCGAACGCGCCAGGCAGGAGATTGTTGATCGTAACGTTATGGCGGGCGACTTCCCGCGATACGCCGCCCACAAACCCCGTCAATCCCGCCCGCATGCCATTGGAGAGCGCCAGCATGGGCGCCGGGTTCTTGACAGCGGCGCTGGTGATGTTGACGATCCGCCCGAATTTGCGCGCCGCCATGTCATCCACTACCGACCTGATCAGTTCTATTGCGCTGAACATATTGGCGTCGAAGGCCCGCACCCAGTCATCACGGGTAAAACTGCGGAAATCACCGGGCGGCGGACCCCCGCAATTGTTGACCAGAATATCCAGTTCCGGACTTGCGGCCAGCGCCGCCGCGCGCCCCTCCGCCGTCGCGACGTCAGCAGATACGGTCACGACTTTGGAGCCGCTGTCTGCGAGAATATCAGCCGCCGCCGCCTGAAGGCCCTCCGGGCTACGCGCGACGATGGTCACCTGCGCCCCTTCCCGGGCCAGATGCATGGCGCAGGCCCGCCCCAAGCCTTTACTTCCCGCGCAAACCAAAGCGCGCTTTCCGGAAATACCCAAATCCATGATACGTGCTCCTTCTATAACAGGGACTGCCGCTTTACGCGCCCGCTTCGCCTGATTGCGCCAGATGTTCAAGGGCCGCCCGCGCCATGGGAATGGTAAGCGGATTCCGCCCTCCCGCCGTCAGACTGTCCAAACATACAACAAGGGCGGAAGCGGCTGCAAAACTGCGGTCCATCCGTGTGAGAAGATAGGCGATCACTTCCTGGGGCGCGCGCAATTGCCGGTCGGACAGCATTTTCAGCATCACCGCGCCCAAAAGATGATCATCCGGATTCTCGATACCCACCGCCTGCATGGCGGCAAGCCGGGAACGCAGATCCGCCAGAGGCGTCTTCCAGCGCGCGGGCGCGACAGAAGACAGAGATAACAGATAACCCCCATCCTGTCGCAGCAGATTCAGCAAATGCAGCAACGCCTTCGCCTCTTGCACCTCGTCCGCACGATCCAGCGCCACCGCGCCAGCCCCAGCAATATCCGGCACAGCATCCAGTGTAAGTTCTGCAGGACCAATCAGCCTGCCGCCCGATTTCGAACGCCAGGCTTCCGCCAGATGGCTTTTACCGCAACCCGGCGGGCCATAAATGGCCAGGGCGTTCCCCGGCCATTCCGGCCAGCGGTCTATCCATGCCGCAGCGCGGGCATTACATCCTGCAACCAGAAAATCCTCGCGCCCCAACGCGGGAAGATGCGGAAGCTCAAGTATCATCTGCTGGATCATCCACCCTTCCTTCCATCGCCTGAAACGCTGCAAGCTCTTCGCCATGATATAAGGGACTGCGCAGGTAAACCTGCACAAAATGCCGGACCAGAACACCTATTATGGCGGCCGCGGGAACCGCCAGAAGCACGCCGGTAAAACCCAGCAGCAAGCCGGAAGACAGTAAAGCGAAAATGACCCATAGGGGGTGCAGCCGGACGCGCGCCCCCACCAGCCTCGGCGTAAGAAAATTGCCCTCCAAAATCTGCCCGGTCACAAAGATCGCCACTATAACGCCAATCATGGTAAGTGATGGCCAGAACTGGACGATAGCAAGCCCCAGGGACAAGGTTAAGCCGATCAGAGCCCCGAGAAATGGCACAAATGTAAACGCGCCCGCAATGAGTCCGGCGATCAGCCCGAATTTCAGGCCCGAGAGGGTCAGGCAGAGGCCGTAAAAGCCGGCCAGCACCAGACATACCATCATCTGACCACGGATAAAACCTGCGAGAACGTCATTTGTTTCCCTGGCGAGATTACGGATCACCGCCGCATGTTGCAGCGGCAGCATAGAGTCGATCCGCGCAATCATACGGTCCCACTCCATCAGAAAATAAAATGAGATGATCGGCGTCAGGAATACCAGTGACAGGATATTGAACAGCGCGAAGCCGCCGCTGACCACCCGCGCCAGCACCCCCCCCAGCCAGGACGCCACCTGGCCGGCCATGCCTGAAAACTGCTCCGCCCCGATTCCGCCGTTGGTCACTGGCGTGAGTATCTGACGCACGCGCTCCAGGGCCGGGGCGTTGAGCAATTCGCGCACACGCGCCAGGTAGTCAGGCATAGCCCTGCCGAACGCCTGAATCTCAGCAAAAACCACGGGCAAAAGCAAAACGAGCGCCAGAACCAGCAGAAGAAAGAAAGCGGAGGTGATCACAGCCGTCGCCATGACGCGGGACATCCCCATCTTTTCCAGCCGGTCCGCCAACGGGTCAAACAGGAAGGCCACGGACATTCCCACCACGAAGGGGAGAAGAATGGCGTTAAGAACATACAGCAGCCATATGAGACACGCCCCGCCGGCAACCCAGATCACGAGCCGGTTTTGCGCAGTCATGGCCTACCGCCCCCCTGAGTTGACTCGAGCGCTGATAATTTTACTCCACTGCAGGATGTAGGCGCCCCCAGAGGCCGCTGTCGATGCGGCGGTCAGCCAGACGAGATAGGTTGTAACCTCT
>DMKG01000168.1:3217-3509 GCA_003454415.1 Alphaproteobacteria bacterium | reverse complement strand
AGCCAGACGAGATAGGTAGTAACTTCCGCGAGCCAATTCTGTGACCCGGACATGAAACCCATTCGGCCGAGAACCAGCGCCACCAGAACGATCTGCGCCACCGTATTGAGCTTGCTGATCATCAAGGGGTTCATCACCACGGGATAATTCATGGTGTAGGAAAGCAGTACGCCGCCTACGATCATCGCATCACGGCTGACCGCCAGCAGCACCAGCCAAAGAGGCAGTTCCTGCAACACCCCCAGGGTGATAAAGGTGCTGGCGAGCAGAACCTTGTCCGCCACTGTGGGAA
>DMKG01000168.1:0-2948 GCA_003454415.1 Alphaproteobacteria bacterium | reverse complement strand
CGGCGAGCAGGACCTTGTCCGCCACTGGATCAAGATAGGCGCCCAGTTCGGTTACCTGGCCGAACCGTTTTGCAATCATCCCGTCAAGTGCGTCGGTCAGACCCGCAAACAGAAACAGTCCCAAGGCCGCTACAGGCCTTTCTTCCAGAAGCAGCCAGATAACCGCCGGAGTCAACAGCAAACGCAACAGGGAGACAAAATTAGCTAGGTTCACAACGGGTACCCTCAATTACCGTCATCCGGAAAGCCAGGAGCCGCGCCTTAAGCGGGATCAAACAGGACTGCTGGCCTTCATATCGCAAGCCGCGCATCCTGAAACCCGTCGTTCTGGGATCGCCTAACTGTCGTAATGACGCCTTTGGGTTATATGAGAACACGCCCAGGTCACCGCCAACTTACTGCGAAATCCGGCTCAGCCGCCATTGTCCGGCTTCCTCTGTCAACGCCAGCCCCTGCTGGCCAAGCGCCGCCGATAGTTTCTCTGGCGTTCCCAAATAAAGCCACTGCATTTGCGCGCCGGTAACCGAAAGGGCGCGAAGCTCCATCTGTCGAATCATGGGCAGACCGGCCAGCCGCTTCTGAATCTCCCGCCACTCCGTCAAGGAAGATAGCATGGCGGTCACTTCCAGTGATCCCTGGGCAGAGAAATCCAGCAGGGTTTGACGTGTCCAGTCATCCTGCATCCGGTTCACGATCAACAAGGCTGCGCGCCGCAAAACGGCTGCGAAAGGCTCGTCACAGGCGCCTTGGATGCGTTCCGGGGGGGGCATTTCCCAATGATCTCCCGGGCGGCGCTGGCTGATCTCAAAGGCAATCCCGCCGCCCGGTCCGGAAAGTGGCGACTGCACGGCATGTAACACAACAGCTTCCTCCGCACCATAACGCCGAGACAGGATGTCCAGCCGGGCCTGCTCCAGCCTGACGGCCTGCTGCGCCGTGATGGCGGGGACATCCAGAAAATCTCCCAGGGGAAGCAGATCAGGCAGTAATCTGTCCCGCGCAGCGCCGGTCTCCTCAATCGCGGAAGAGAGCGCCGCATGCCATTCATTGTTCTCTTCCCACAATAATTGTCCGTCGGGGGTGTCTAGGACAGGCAGAACGAGGGTGGCGCGTCCCGCGCTTTCACTGAAACCTATATTGGCCTGGCGCAATAAAGCCCGAACCTTGTCCGCATCAAAGCGCATGGTGAGACGGGCCAGATAGCGCTGTCCGCTGCTCTTCTCATCGGCCACTTCAAAATTGCTGACCAGATCCGCAAGCTGGTCATCCGCCGGAATTGGCGCACGCGCCCTGTCCTCCTGCAGCAAAAGACGGCGCATCAGCCGCAGAAAGCCTGCGCGGCGCGCGTTCACCAAAGCCAGATCGCGCGCCGCGATGGCCGTTTCCGCCGTTTCATCCGCCATGATGTCCCGGATCGTATAGATGTCCTGAACGCCCGCCACCTTCTGTGGCGCCGGGGCGCGGCCCGGCTGCCCGTATGGCTGAACCTGGGCCAGAACCGGGCCCGCCGCCAGAGAGCAAAACATCACAAAGACTGCGGCCGCCCGTTTCCCGGGCCAGCGCGCGCCGGGCCCAGATCGCCGCTCTTTTCCTGCAGACCGGAAAAGAGCTGATCCAGCCGTCATTGCGCAGCGCCAGTTTTCACGGCGCCGGATTGCCGCCGCGTGTTCGACCGTCAATCTGTCCACTGCCTATGCGCCACGCATCCCGGCCAGAGGCTGGATGGATATGTCATAGCCCGCCTCTTCCGGAATTTTGAGATATGGACCGTCATCGCCCTGCATCATTTGGGGCAGCACCGTAACAATCTTGCTGGCGCGCGCCGTCTCCAGGGCTTCGGCCACGGTCGTGCAACGCCCCAGCTTCTGGACATTCATGCGGGTCGGGAAGATAACCGTGCGACGCCCGGCATCCCCCTCCTCGATCACCTTGGAAGGTTTGATCCAGACCGAATCCACGGATTCATGGCCGTCATGCAGCGCAATATGATCCATGGGCGCCTCGATGATGAAGAAATGGGTGTCAAAGCGTTTGGGAACCATGGGAGGCGTGATCCAGTGGGCGAAAGGCACCAGGTTTTGAGGCAGTAAAATCAGATTTTCCTTTGTCAGGAATTCCAGCATGGTGATCTGGCAATCCACCAGTTCCTTGCGGTAGTGCTCCAGATCACGCAGACGACCCGCATTGACCAGGCCTGATCCTCCTGCGTCATGGGCCAGCAGCACGCCGCACTCCTCGAAGGCTTCGCGGATGCCGCCGACCCGCAAGGCCAGTTCCAGCTCCGAATAATGCGCCGCATTTTCACAACGGGCGCGAAGCCCTGGATCAAAATCGGCCTTATCGATCTTACCCCCTGGAAACACGAGCGCCCCCGTTGCGAAATCGATCTGATGATGGCGCTCCACCATGAACACTTCCAGACCGTCGGCGGAATCGCGAATCAGCATAAGAGTGGCGGCGGGGACCGGCGTTGCAGGCTGCTTAGACATGTTTACCTCAATAGATGTTTGATTTTAAAGGTTTAACTAGAAACTTTAAAAAAATAGCTTAAAATTGCTGTATTCCGAATTCCATTAGTATGCCGGATGTGAAACAGTTCCGCATCATTAGGCCGGGGTGCGAGCGTATTTCAACCTCCTAAACGACTCCAGAAACATATATTGACTGACGCCCCTCACGAATCGGAACTTCGTTCGTCGCTACCAGGGCCATAGACATCCTTCAGATTCGGTGGATTGATTGAGTATACTGTTTTCCCGATAAAGTTTGCGGGAGATTGACATGACCGGATCCATAGCGCTGATAACCGGGATAACCGGCCAGGACGGCGCCCATCTTGCTGCTTTGCTGCTGGACAAAGGCTATGAAGTGCATGGCGTAATACGGCGCTCCTCCTCCTTCAATACGGGCCGGCTTAATTCACTGTATCACGATCCCCATGAGCGGAA
>DMKG01000123.1:2319-4199 GCA_003454415.1 Alphaproteobacteria bacterium | reverse complement strand
TCCCAACTGAGCTACGGCCCCATCTCGGAAGACAGACTGAGGGAGACAGGCGTCAGATGCCATTATGGCGCATCCGCCGTCAACCTTTCGTGTTCCGTCACCCGTTAATCATCATTACTCGGCTTTGGCAGGATGTCTTCATCTTCCTCTTCGTCCGTATCGAGGAGAGTCGAATCATCCCCATCTTCGTCGATGTTCAAATCCACGTCCGGAAGATCGCCGATGCCGTCGACATCCGCGTCTTCATCCTCGACATCGGATTCCAGATCATCCAGAGAGACGGTGTCGAGATCGGAATCCTCCAATTCTTCCTCGTCGTCATCCGGCACGGAAGCCTTGGCGCTTTCGGCGATCTTGTCATCCGGCCGTCCCCGGCGCGGCTTCAATAGTACTTCAGGCGCAAAACTATGGGAACATTTTATGCAGACTACCGGATCCGCGTTTCCCAAATCGTAAAAACGCGCCCCGCAGGCTGGGCACTGGCGCTTGGTTCCCCATTCCGGTTTAGCCACGAATTCCTCTTCTGGTGAAGCCCGGTGGTCCTTTCCGGCGGTAAACCGGGAAAGAAACCCCCTACGCCCGCCGGCGACCCCTGTTTGCTGACAGAGTGACAGTCGCGATCCAGCAACAAGCATAAGGCGCGCTTCATAGCCATGCCACTGCCTGAATGTCAAAGATAAATTGACGGTCCCCTATAAAAACGGATGCAGGGGTTTTACGGTTCCTGCTATGAGAGCGGCGGGTGCGCCTCAGGCTTCCCTAACCAGATGAACATGAGATTGCCGTGAACGACGCCTTTTCCCCCGAAAATCCAGCGCCGGAGCCCCTGACCAGCCATGCCCCGGGCCCCCTGAGGGGCTGTGTGCAGGCGCCTGGCGACAAATCCATCTCCCATCGCGCGCTCATGTTCGGGCTGCTGGCCGCAGGCGAGACCCGCATCACGGGCCTGCTGGAAGGGGAGGACGTCATGCGCACAGCCGCCGCGATCCGCAGCCTGGGGGGGGCCGCGGCCCGTCTCGGCCCTGGCGAATGGAGGGTCGACGGGGTTGGCGTGGGCGGCGTCAGGCCGCCCGAAGACGTCCTCTATATGGGCAATTCCGGCACTTCGGCGCGGCTCCTGATGGGCCTGGTGGCGGGGCATCCGGTTACCGCCACTTTCAGCGGGGATGCGTCTCTCAGCCGCCGCCCCATGGCCCGCGTCGTTGAACCGCTGCGGCGCATGGGCGCCCAGTTCGTGGGCAGGGAAGGAGACCGCCTGCCCCTGACCCTGACCGGCGCGGATCCCGTGATGCCCATCAGCTACAGCTTGCCGGTGGCCTCGGCGCAGATCAAATCCGCCATTCTGCTGGCCGGGCTGAACAGCCGGGGCGAGACGACCGTGATCGAGCCTGAACCCACCCGCGACCATACCGAGATCATGTTGCGCCATATGGGCGCCGCGATCACCACCGAGGACATGCCGGGTGGCGGCCGCCGGATCCGCCTGCAGGGCCAGCCGGAATTGCGCGCCACGGACTTCCAGGTGAGCGGCGACCCCTCTTCGGCGGCATTTGTGCTGGTGGCGGCGCTCATCACTCCGGGATCCCGGGTAAGCGTCTGCAATGTCGGCGTCAATCCCCTGCGTACGGGACTGCTGGACTGCCTGCGGGAAATGGGCGCCGATCTCAGCCTGGAGAATATCCGCGTGCAGGGGGGCGAGCCCACAGCCGACATCTTCGTATCGGCCAGCGCCCTGCGCGGGATTTCGCCCCCCCCCTCGCGCGCGCCGGCAATGATCGACGAATACCCCATTCTGGCGATCGCCGCCGCCTGCGCCGAGGGGCGAACGGAATTACGCGGCCTGGCGGAATTACGGGTCAAGGAAAGCGACCGGCTTTTGG
>DMKG01000123.1:0-2124 GCA_003454415.1 Alphaproteobacteria bacterium | reverse complement strand
CGGCTTGCGGCCATCGCCGCAGGACTGACCGCCTGCGGCGTGGCGGTTCAGGAACTGCCCGATGGCCTGATTATCGAGGGCCGGGGGGGCCAGGCAAGGCCCATTCCCGGCGGCGCGCGCGTGGCCACACACATGGACCACCGCATCGCCATGTCCTTTCTGGTCGCGGGTCTGGCTGCGCAGCGCCCGGTGACGGTGGACGATGGCTCCATGATCAATACCAGCTTCCCCGGCTTCAGAGAGCTGATGGGCGGCCTGGGCGCGTCGATCGAAAACGCACCCGGCTAGCCCCATGAGCAAGCCCCTCATCATCGCCATCGATGGGCCGGCGGCGTCGGGCAAAGGAACCCTGGCGCGGCGTCTGGCGGCGTATCTGGGCTTTGCCCATCTTGATACGGGCGGGCTTTACCGTGCGGTCGGCCTGATGCTGATGGAGGAAGGGACGGCGCCATCCGATGCTGAAGCGGCAATCCGCGCGGCCCGGAATCTGGACCTTCGCCTGCTGGAGGATCCACGGCTGCGCGGGCCCTCCGCAGGCGAGGCCGCCTCCCAGGTAGCCGCCGTCCCAGAGGTGCGGGCGGCGCTACTGGACTTTCAGCGGCAATTCGCCGCCAGATCCGGGGCCAATGGGGCGATTCTGGACGGGCGGGATATCGGCACCGTCATCTGTCCCGACGCAACGGTAAAGCTTTATGTAACCGCCAGCCCCGAAGCCCGCGCGCGCCGCCGTTTTCTGGAATTGCGGCAGAGGGGAGAAATCAGCAGCGAGGAGGAGGTTCTGGCGGAGATAAAGGCCCGCGACCGGCGCGATGAGACCCGCGAGGCGGCCCCCCTGCGCCCCGCCGCTGACGCATACTTGCTTGACACCACGAATTTGGATATAGATGGCGCCTTCAACCTCGCCTTGAAGGTTATTTCCGGCAGGATTGCCGCGGATAACGCTCAAAACCCGGAGGTTTCCTCCGGGCGGGATTGATCCCACTCAAAACCAGTCAAGACCGCCGGAACCAACCGGCTGGCCGGAAATCATCAAACTCAGGAGAAGAATTTGGCTACTGCAAACCTGGCGTCCCGCGCCGCGCCGACCAAAGAAGATTTCAGCGCAATGCTCGATGAGAGTTTCTCGGAGCAACGCAATATCGAGGGTTCCGTTCTGACCGGAATCATCACAGCCGTGGAAAGCGATTTCGCGCTGATCGATGTGGGCCTCAAGACCGAAGGCCGCGTCCCTCTCAAGGAGTTTGCCGCGCCGGGCCAGGCCGCAACCGTAAAGGTCGGCGACAAGGTGGAGGTCTTCCTCGAACGCATTGAAAACGCCATGGGCGAAGCGGTGCTCAGCCGGGAAAAAGCCCGCCGCGAGGAAGCCTGGACCGGATTGGAGCGCAGCTTTGCAGAATCGAAACGGGTAGATGGGGTGATCTTTGGACGCGTTAAAGGCGGCTTTACGGTTGACCTCAACGGCGCCGTCGCCTTCCTGCCCGGCAGCCAGGTGGATATCCGCCCCGTGCGGGACGTAGCGCCGCTGTTCGGCCAGACACAGCCCTTTCAGATCCTGAAAATGGACAAGCGCCGGGGCAATATCGTGGTCTCGCGCCGCGCGGTCATGGAAGAAGCCCGGGCCGAACAGCGTTCGGAACTCTTGGTCAATCTGAAGGAAGGCCAGGTTCTGGAAGGAGTGGTTAAGAACATCACAGATTATGGCGCGTTTGTCGATCTGGGCGGCGTCGATGGCCTGCTGCATGTGACGGACATCGCCTGGCAGCGCATCAATCATCCCAGCGAAGCGCTGAATATCGGCGAGACCATCAAGGTTCAGGTGATCAAGGTCAACCCGGACACCCAGCGCATCAGCCTGGGCATGAAGCAGTTGCAAACCGATCCCTGGGAAGCCATCGAAGCCAATTATCCCCCGGGAAGCCGTTTCAAGGGCCGGGTCACCAATATCACAGATTACGGCGCATTCGTGGAATTGCAGCCCGGCGTCGAAGGTCTTGTGCATGTCTCGGAAATGAGCTGGACCAAGAAGAACGTCCATCCCGGCAAGATCGTCTCCACCTCACAGGAGGTTGAGGTGATGGTGCTGGACGTGGATTCCAAACGCCGCCGCATCTCGCTTGGCCTCAA
>DMKG01000042.1 GCA_003454415.1 Alphaproteobacteria bacterium | reverse complement strand
ATGGCCAGGCGCGGAGTGTTGCGGACTTCGCCCGGCTTTCGGGGGCGGGCGCTGGCGTGGTGCGGGGCCTGATCGCCGCCGGAACCTTACAGGCCGTTAAAGCGGATGGGCCTGCGGCCGCTCAAAAGCCAAATCCGGATCATCCCGGGCCGCGTCTGTCGCCGGCGCAAAGCGCGGCCGCGCAGGTTTTGCGGGATGCGGTGAAAGCGAATGCCTATTCCTGCACCCTGCTGGAAGGCGTTACCGGGGCGGGCAAGACCGAGGTTTATTTCGAAGCGGTGGCCGAGGCCCTGCGGCAGGGGCGGCAGGTGCTGATCCTGCTGCCGGAAATCGCCCTGACGGTCCAGTTCATGGCGCGCTTTGCGGCGCGCTTCGGCTGCCGTCCCGTCGAATGGCATTCGGAACTGACTCCGGCCAGGCGCCGCGACGCCTGGCGCGGGGTGGCGACGGGCGCGGGCCGTGTGGTGGTGGGGGCGCGTTCGGCCCTGTTCCTGCCGTTCACGGAACCCGGCCTGATCGTGGTGGATGAAGAACATGATGCGGCCTTCAAACAGGAGGACGGCGTCACCTATCAGGCGCGGGACATGGCGGTGGCGCGGGCCCATCTCTTGTCCATTCCCATTCTGCTCAGTTCCGCCACACCGTCGCTGGAAAGCGTGGTCAACGCCAGAAATGGACGCTACCGCGCAGTGAAACTGCCGGACCGTTATGGCGGGGCCGTATTGCTGCAGATCGAAGCGGTGGACATGCGCGCCGCCCAGCTGCCGGCGGACAGATTCCTTTCCCCGAATTTGCTGGAAGGGATGGCGGGCGCGCTGGGGCGGGATGAACAGGTTCTGCTGTTTCTGAACCGGCGCGGCTATGCGCCCCTGACCCTGTGCCGCGCCTGCGGTCATCGCATGGAATGTCCGAATTGCGCCGCCTGGCTGGTGGAGCACCGCTTTCGCCACCGCCTGATGTGTCATCACTGCGGGTTCGAGTCGGCCAGGCCCTCCGCCTGCCCGGTGTGTGAGACGAAGGACCGGCTGGCTTCCTGCGGGCCCGGGGTGGAGCGTCTCGCGGAGGAAGTAAGGGAGATGTTTCCGCAGATTCTTCCCTCGGTGATCTCGGGTGATGATGAAGTGGGCAGCGCGCGCGAAATCATCGGCGCATTCACCCGGGGTGAGACAAAGGTGCTGATCGGCACCCAGATCATCGCAAAAGGGCATCATTTTCCCAATCTGACCCTGGTGGGGGTGGTGGATGCGGATCTGGGCCTTGCAGGCGGGGATCTGCGCGCCGCCGAGCGCAGTTTTCAATTGCTGCATCAGGTGTCCGGCCGCGCCGGGCGCGCGGAACGCGCGGGGCGCGCCCTGCTGCAAACCTGGATGCCGGAACATCCGGTAATGCAGGCAATGGTGTCCGGGAACCGGGACGCGTTTCTGGCGGCGGAAGCGGAGGGCCGCCAGGCGCGCGGGCTGCCCCCCTTCGGCCGCCTGGCGGCGCTGATTCTTTCAGGCCGGGATCAGGCCGAGACCAGAGCCTTCGCCACAGATCTGGCGCGCCATGCGCCCAGCGCGCCGAATCTGCAGGTGCTTGGCCCCGCCCCCGCCCCTCTCGCCCTGCTGCGCGGGCGTTATCGTTTCCGTTTCCTGATCATCGCCAGCCGCCAGCACGATATGCAGAAACTGCTGCGGCGCTGGCTTGCGCGGGTCAAAATCCCATCCTCCCTGCGCCTTACTGTGGATATCGACCCTTATAGTTTTATGTGAGGATGTCAGCCTCGCAAGCTTGCACCCCTGCCGTCAGTATGATAGGACAGCGCGGGCTTTGCGGCAGGATAGATGCGGATTTCCACAGCGCCGGGAAAAGCCCTTTTGTTTTCATGGGTTTGGTTAGTCCGCCGGTGCTAAGGCGGACACAGATCAGGGGCCTCAATTGGCAGAAAAGACACAACAGATTTCAGGCGAGGCCGGATTGCCGGGTCGCTATGCGACGGCGATATTCGAACTCGCGCGTGAAGCGGGCAAACTCGATGCGGTGGCCGGGGATCTCGGCAAATTGCGGACCCTGATCGAGGAAAGCCCTGATCTCACCCGCCTGGTGCGCAGCCCGGTTTTCAGCCGGGCCGAACAGGGCAAGGCCATGGCCGCCATCATGCAGCGTCTCGGCGCCGATGATCTGAGCGCCCGCTTTGTCGCCCTGGTGGCCAGCAAACGCCGCCTTTTCGCCCTTCCCGCCATCATCACGACCTTCAACGCCATGCTGGCCCGCCTGCGTGGCGAGACGGTGGCGCAAGTGATCTCCGCCCATGCGCTGGATAAATCCCAGATGGACGCCATCGCCGCGGCGCTGAAAGAGGCGGCCGGACGCGAGGTGCAGATTCAGGCGTCCGTCGACAACGGCATACTGGGCGGGCTGATCGTGCGCATGGGCAGCCGGATGATTGACGGCTCCCTGCGCACCAAACTGAACAATTTACAGATTGCCATGAAAGAGGTTGGCTGATGGACATTCAGGCGGCGGAAATTTCCGCAATTCTCAAACAGCAGATCACGAATTTCGGCCGTGAGGCGGAAGTATCCGAAATCGGCCAGGTGCTGAGCGTGGGCGACGGCATCGCCCGCATTTACGGACTCGATCAGGTGCGCGCCGGTGAAATGGTGGAATTCGCCGATGGCGCCAAGGGCATGGCCCTCAATCTGGAAACCGACAATGTGGGCGTCGTGATTTTTGGCGACGACCGCAACATCAAGGAAGGTGATATCGTCAAGCGCACCGGCGCCATTGTAGACGTGCCGGTGGGCAAGGGCCTGCTGGGCCGCGTCGTGGATGGCCTTGGCAATCCCATTGACGGTAAAGGCCCGATCGACAGCAGCGAACGCCGCCGCGTCGAGGTGAAGGCCCCGGGCATCATTCCGCGCAAATCCGTGCTCGAGCCGATGCAGACCGGCCTGAAGGCGATCGAT
>DMKG01000099.1 GCA_003454415.1 Alphaproteobacteria bacterium | reverse complement strand
TTGATCGATGCCGCCATACGGATGGCCTGCTTGCCGTTTTCGCTTTCAGCCACTTTGAATTCCGCCGCATCGAGAAAGATATTCAGCATCTTGCGAATTTCTTCTTCATCATCGACGATGAGGATTGTATTGCGCTTACCGTGCATAGGCCGCCTCTTATCAAATTTCTATAGAAGAATGAATGGCATTAATCCTATTAAAAAACCTGTATCGAAGTAAACAGGGGATATAAAGAACCGATAAAGATACAGGGAAACCTTGATTCCATGAGCTTCCCGTATCCAAAAATCAGACTTGTCACTCTTTTTAAAAAATCATGACAGGATTTCATCGGTGCTTCATCCACTCTGCCCAATTCTCGTAAACAAACGTCACTGCCAAACCCGTATTTCCGGCTGTATGGCGCCTGTGGACCGGACATGGCCACACGATGAAGGCTAGTACATTATGAAAGCCAAAGCCAAATTCTCCTCGCGCCGGGAGTCTTCAGGCTAGGCGATAACCACAGCAAAGGAGAAAAGATGAAGGGCAGTTTGTATTGGGCGGTGGTTGCGCTCACACCCGCCCTGGCGTTCGCGCAGCCCCCCATGCAAGTAGCGCGGGAAATCAATCCCGATCCAAATTTCGAGGCGCGATATTGCGCCTTTCTTTCATCCAACAAATTCCAGGATCATGCCGCGACATTGCGCTGGGCGGAAATAACTATCCGGCTTGAACAGGGCCGGTCTTTTCAGATGCGCTCGGATATCAGCCGGGACGCCTTCTCCCTGATGCAGCAAGTGGATAATCAGAAAGCGCAAACAGATTACAGGAAATGCAATGCGCGCCTGGCCGTTATCGAGGACGAAGCAAAACAGAAACACACACCGGCATCCTCATCCAACGCCCGGCCCCCTGCTCCCTCTATTCCGGCATCTACCCCGTCTGAGCGCACCCCCAGCGGGCGCACCTCAGCGCAGGACGCCACCATCGCCAGCCCAGAAGATGGCCGGCGCACGTCGAATAATGGCAATTCTGAAAGGCTTCCCCCATCCGGCATCGTCCGCAAGTCTGACTCTTACTGGCGTCAATATTCGCACGATATCGGCATGGAGCCCGTGCGACGCGTATTCAACGGCGAATTTGACGGGCAGAAGGAGAATACGTATTTCAAGGCGCAGATGCACGGTTTCTCAGAAATCTACAGCGCCCAGTGCAAGTCGGAAATCCCCAGCTTCAAGCGCTTTAACATTCCTTCCAGCCGGATCACGGCGACCCGCAGCTATATGAGCGGACGCGTCGAGAATGATTACGAAAGTACAGTCATTCCCATCGATATCGATACACGTTTCGCTCCGTTTTATGAGGTTTATGAGGATTCGGCGCGTGCCTATATCCTCCAGTCAACATCGAAGATCAAGGAACGGAGCGGCGATGTGATGAACTGGACGTTGGAAGACCTTGGAAAGGTCTTCAACGCCTCTCTCAATTTCAATATGTGGGATGCGTTCTTCAAGCAGCACAGTTGCACCAGCGCCACCATGCTCCAGATGCGGGACAACTTTCTGCGCGCCGCAAACTCGCAAAACTCCGTACAAAAGGACGGCGTGCGTTATCCAGGCTCGGAACAAGAGAGTGATGCGCCTCAAACATAAGAAGCAGGAATAAATCAGGAAAGCCAGTCTGAAGGAGATAATATGCGCGCACATTTCGACGTCAGACAGAGTGTAAATCATCTGCTGGCCCGGGCAAAGTCCAAGCCAAAAATCAAAACGGCAGTGGTGCATCCCTGCAGTCAGGATGCGCTGCTCGGCTTCATTGGCGCGGCGCGCGAAGGGTTGATCGAACCGGTGCTGGTAGGTCCCCGCGCGAAAATCGAAGCCGCGGCCAAAGCGAAGAAACTCGACCTGTCGGCCTACATGCTTGTGGATACGCCGCACAGCCATGCGGCAGCGGCAAAGGCCGTGCAAATGGCCGCAAGCGGAGAAGTAGAGGCCCTGATGAAGGGCAGCCTGCATACCGACGAACTGATGGCCGAAGCCGTCAGACATGAGAATGGTCTGCGTACGGAACGCAGAATCAGCCACGCCTTCCTTATTGCCGACGAAAACTATCACAAGCCATTCATCGTTACCGACGCCGCCATCAACATCGCTCCCGACCTGCTGACGAAACGGGATATCGTGCAGAATGCCGTTGATCTTCTGACCGGCATCTCCGAAACGCCGGTCATCCCGAAGGTGGCGGTGCTGGCTGCGGTGGAAACGGTGAACCCCGGTATGCGCTCCACGGTTGATGCTGCCTGCCTGTGCAAAATGGCCGATCGCGGGCAGCTTACCGGCGCCCTGGTGGACGGCCCGCTGGCCTTTGATAACGCGGTGAGCAAAAAAGCAGCGAAGATCAAAGGAATAAAGTCACAGGTGGCGGGCGATGCGGATATTTTCCTCACCCCTGATCTGGAAGCGGGTAACATGCTGGCCAAACAGTTCATTCTGCTCGGCAACGCGGCCGCGATGGGCATCGTGCTCGGCGCACGGTCGCCGATCATCCTCACCAGCCGTGCGGACAGCGTGGAAGCCCGCATCGGCTCCTGCGCCCTGGCGGTGCTGATGGCCGACGCCAGGCGGCATAACCGGCTGACCTTCGCCAAGGGGGCATAATGCGGATTCTCGTCCTGAACGCCGGAAGTTCTTCAGTCAAGTTCAGCGTTTTCGATATGGATTCGGACACGACGCGTTTCGCTTCCGAAATGCAGCGCGTGCGCCATATCGATGATGCGCTGGCGAAAATTCCGGCGGCGCTGGAAGATGCGGGGGAGCATCAGATCGACGCCATCGGCCATCGCGTTGCGCATGGCGGCGAAAACTTCAGGGACGCCTGCCTGATCGACGCTGCCGTCATCGCCGGCATCGAGGCCTGTGTTCCACTCGCGCCTTTGCATAATCCGCCGATCCTGTCGGGCATCCGCATGGCGATGCAGACCTGGAAAGTTCCACAAGCCGCCGTGTTCGACACGGCGTTCCACCAGACCATGCCCGCGCAAGCCCTAACCTATGCCCTGCCAGAAGAATGGCGGAAAGCGGGCATTCGGCGCTATGGCTTTCATGGCGCCTCGCATCAATACATCATGGAGCGCGTGGCGGAGGAACTGAAAACACCGGCGGAAAAACTGCGTCTGATCAGCTGTCATCTGGGTAATGGAGCCAGCATCTGCGCCATCGATCGGGGGAAGTCGGCCGACACCTCCATGGGCATGACAGCGCTGGAAGGACTCGTGATGGGTACGCGCAGTGGCGATGTCGACCCCGGTATTTTCAATTACCTGAACCGGATTCTTGGCCTTACTGTCGCGGAAGTGGAGGATGCGCTCTACCACCAGAGCGGCCTCAAGGGACTATCGGGCCTCAGCAACGACCTGCGCGACATCGAGAAACAGGCGGCTTCGGGCAATGCCCAGGCGCTGCTTGCCCTCGACGTGTACGCTTACCGCGTCAGGAAATATATCGGCGCCTATGCCGCGGCGATGGGCGGCGTGGACGCCATCGCCTTCACTGGCGGCATCGGTGAGCATTCGGCGGAAATGCGGCGCCGCATCTGCACGGGCCTTGAATTCCTGGGGCTGCATTTCGACGCAAAAGCCAACGCGCGGATCAAGCTCACCGGTTTCGAGGCGCCGCAGCTGCAGACGGCGGCCTCCCGTATGAAAGTCCTGGTCACCCAGACCCGAGAGGAATGGATGATCGCACGCCAGACGGCTCTGCTACTTCCATCCCGTTCCCGGCCAGAAAAGACATCAGGATAAAAGAGGCGGGCCAGACCTGTGATCTGCCGCACTGTTAACAGCTTTCGCCATGTTGATATGAATTATGTGACCGATCCCGCGTTTGCCAATCTCCCTAAACGACCTTAGGCAGGACGTCCCTGATAAAGCGCAGGAAACTGTCCTGGCTCATGGGGGCTAGCATGAGATAGTTCAAGGGGATTTCCTCTTCAAGCTGCTTCAGACGCTCGATCACTTCCGGTGCGGTGCCGACGATCGCCACGTCATTGAGATAGCGTTCAACAGGATCAACCTTCGTGTCGATCAGCACATTGCCGGCGGGCCGCAGATGCGCCGTCTTGTCCGCATTGGCGTAGGCGCCGACGGTCCAGCCGGAACTGGCCCGCGCCACGGCCTCGGCTTCGGCGCGGGTTTCCCCCAGCGCGACATAGCGCACCATGGGGATATCGCGGTTGCCGACCACATGGCCATTGGCCTCCATCACTTCCTGATAGAGCTTGCGCTTGTATTTGCAGTCGGCGTTGGAGGCGTGCGGGCCAAGCATGATGGTATAGCCTTCGGCCCCGGCCTTGCGGATGGAATCGGGAGAATCGGCCGCCAGATAGACCGGGGGATGCGGGTCCTGAAAAGGCGGCGGGAGCACCCGCGCATTTTCATAGTGAAAATGTTTCCCGTGATGGGAGAAGCGCTCATGCTTCCACGCTTTCTGCACGATGTCGGCCGCTTCGCGGAAGCGGTCATAGACATCGTCGGCGGTCACGCCGAACAGCTTGAACTCGGTGGGATCGAATCCGCGGCCCGAGCCCCAGTTGAGGCGGCCCTTGGAAAAAATGTCGAGCATGTTGAGCTCTTCCGCCAGGCGCAGCGGATGATAATAGGCGTTGAGGGTGACCGCTGTGCCGATACGCAGACGCTTGGTCCGCCCGGCGATATGGGTGCCCATCAGGGTTACGGAAGGGCAGACGCTGTAATCGGTGAAGTGGTGTTCCGCCAGCCAGATACAGTCAAACGCACTGTCTTCCATGCGGTCCACCCGGTCCATGGCCCGCTCATAGACAGTGGCGACCGGAATGCGGCCCGTCCAGGAAAAAAACTGCAATAACCCCACCTTCATAGGAACCTCCCCGATTTAGTATCATAGAATGATACACGTTTTTGCCGGATATGCACCTGTCTGATAGCCGCCGGAAATGGATTTCCGGCTTTCCGGCGCGCAGGATATACAGGATTCTCCGGGAATGCCACGCCGCCCGCAGATAAGGGAGACCCGCCATGGACGAAAGACTGAAAGACGAAGTACTGACTGCCTTTGCCGCCTATCTGGCCGCCTTCCTCGCAAGGGACAAGCCGGCGCTCGATGAAATGATGCAGTATCCGCTCACCTATATCGGAGATGGAGCCTCGCGCCAGTTCGACAGTTTTCCTTTCGATCCCGCCAAAATGATGGCGGCGAAACAGATGCACACGACGATCGACGCCGATTATGAAGCCGTCATGGTGACCGGGAAAAAGGCCCATGTGGTGCTGCGCAGCGCGACAAGGGTGCGGAAGGATGGATCACCCATCGAAACGGTATCCGGTTTTTACGCGCTGACCAGAACGGAATCAGGCTGGAAATTCTTCGCGCTTTCCGACATCACGATCCCGGTGGCGTGAACCTTTTTCTCAGTCGCTCAGCTCCGCCGCAGTGAGGCTGCACTCCTTCATGATGTCCGCCGCATAGGTGACGCGGCCTGAGATCATGGACGGAGTATTGCACGACAGCCGCAGGCAGGCCTCCGCCACATGCTCCACCGGGGTCGCCATTTCCCGGTTGGCGTCGTTGACCAGCTTGTGATGCACGGCCCCCGGCGTCGCCACCAGTCCGGGGGACATAGCGTTGACGGCGATTTTGTCCGGGTGCAGCTCGCTGGCCAAGCCCGTCGAAAAACGCTCCAGCGCCGCCTTGCACATGCCATAGACGACACTGCCGGGAAGGCCGGCCCCCAGTTTGGGATGGATCGCCGCGTGGGAGGAGAGGTTGACGATCCAGCCGCCCCCGCGCGCCTTCATGCCGGGAATGACCAGTTGCGACAGATGCAACGGCGCATGCACCTGCACCTCGAACATCAGCCGCAGCCGCGCCTCGGGAAATTTTTCGATGGGAATGAAAAAGGTGACGGCTGCGTTGTTGCATAAGATGTCAACAGGTCCCAGTTCATTCTCCACCGTGTGGATCAGCCGCACCCTTTCTTCCGGAAGGGACAGATCGCTTTTCACCCCCAGCGCCTGCCCCCCGGCCGCCTGAATACGGGAGGTGATGGAATCGAGACTTCCGGGAAACTGATGGGTTCCTTCTTCCTGTGTGCGGGCGGAAATCGCCACTTTTGCCCCCGCCATGGCGTAACGCAGGGCGATCGCCTCGCCAATGCCGCGCGACCCCCCCGTGACCAGCGCCACCTTGCCCGCCAGCACGCCATTTGGATCAATTCTCCGCATCTCTTCCTCCCTCTCGCCTTTCCGGATGACAGCCCAGCACAGCCAGCGCAAGAGTACAAGCGGTGAATTGCCCGATATTGGGGATGAGCTGTCCAGAGCTAATATCGCAGACGCCAGAGGCCGGAAAAGATACAAGCCGCTGAAAGGATCACGGCCATCCCGATCGCAGGAACGAGCGCCGCCTGCGCCACGCCCAGCGGGCCGATAATGAGCCCCATGGCGAAACTGCCAAAGGGGGCGCCGCCAGCGAAACTCAACTGGTAGATCGACAGAATACGGCCTCGCAGCGGCGCCGGCGCGGCCGCCTGCACCAGTGTGCGGCTGATCATGATGGTGAGGCTTCCGCAACTTCCCCAGATCACCGCGAGCAGCAACAAGAGCGGCAGAGGCGGCGAAGTTGAAACCACGGCCATGACCACCCCGTTCACGCCACAGGCGAGGAGGATGGCCCTGCCCTGTCTGCGCAGTGGAGGGGTGCGGCGCAGGATCAGCGCCGCCAGCGCAGCGCCTCCCATGAAACATATGCTGAGATTTGCGAGGGTTTTGGAGCCGCCATGATAGACCTCGCGCACCATCAGAGGAATCTGCACCAGAAAGATACTGGTGAATACAGCCCCTACCAAAAACAACAGCACGAGGACCGGGCGTATGACATCGGAGTCCCTTGCGGCCTCGAATCCCTCCAGGATTCCGCGAAGGGCGCTCCGTTCGTTTGAATCCGTTTGGGGTTTGCCGGACGTCTGTAATCCCGCGCTAGTGAGGGCGGCGGCGGCTATCAGCACTCCCTGCAGCAGCAGCAAGGCCGCCGCGCCTCGTGGGTCGAGCGGCCCGGCGCCCAGTCTCGCCGCCAGCCAGTCCGAATCAGCGTCAGCATAGGC
>DMKG01000238.1:6505-8791 GCA_003454415.1 Alphaproteobacteria bacterium | reverse complement strand
GCCGGGCTCGGCTGGCAGGGCAAGCACACGAATCTGGTTTCGCGGCAGCTTGGCTCCTGGTTGTTTCTGGGGGCGATTTTCACCAGCCTGGCGCTGCCCGCCGACACGCCTGAACGAGATCATTGCGGATCGTGCCGCGCCTGCCTCGATATCTGCCCGACAGGGGCTTTTCCGGCGCCTTACACGCTGGATGCCCGGCGCTGCATTTCCTATCTGACCATCGAACACAAAGGCCATATCGCGGCGGAATTCCGTCCCGCCATGGGGAACCGGGTCTATGGCTGCGATGATTGCCTGGCGGTCTGCCCCTGGAACAAATGGGCGCAGGTTGCAAGCGAGGCGGCCTTTCATCCGTCTGCGGATTTGTCCCGGAATGGGCTGTCAGAACTGTTGCGGCTGGACGACGCGGCCTTCCGCAGGCGTTTTGCGGGATCGCCCGTCAAACGCACGGGGCGCGCGCGATTCGTGCGCAATTGCCTGATCGCGGCCGGCAATAGCGGGGACCGGACTTTGCTGGACGACATCAGACCGCTTCTGGAGGACGACTCCGAACTGGTGCGCGCCATGGCGGTATGGGCGTTGCGCAGGCTTTCCACGCCAGGTGAAACGGACGGCCTGAAGGCGCGCCATTACGCGCGGGAAACGAGCGCTGCAGTGCGCGCGGAGTGGGCTTGCGCCCTGTAACAGGGTCTGATTGAATGCCAGCCCGGCGGGAAGCCGGCAAGGCGGATCCGGGCGCCGGATAGGGGGAAGAGGGAATGAGCACGTTAGTGTTGGGCCTGATTGCGTTCATGCTGCTGATCGCGCTGACAGGGGTGAAAGTGGTTCCCCAATCCCAGGAATATGTGGTCGAGCAGTTCGGTAAATATATCAAGACGCTTCCGGCCGGACTGAATTTCATCATTCCGGTCATACATTCGGTCGCCAGCAAGGTCAGCATCCTGGAGCGCCAGCTGGAGCCGCAGCAGATCAGCGTCATCACCCGGGATAATGTGGAAATCCATCTGACCGCGGCCGTGTTCTTCCGCGTCATTGACGCCGCCAAATCCGTTTACCGCATTACCGATGTCAATCAGGCGGTGAAAACCACCGTGACCAGCATTGTGCGCTCCACCGGCGGGCAGATGGAATTTGACGAAATTCAATCCCGGCGGGATTTCATCAGCGAGAAAATCAAGGAATCGCTTTCCGAGGCCTGCGCGATATGGGGGATCGAAATCACCCGCACGGAAGTGCTGGACGTGTCGGTGGATGATGCGACGCGCAGCGCCATGCAGCAGCAGTTGAATGCGGAGCGCGAACGCCGCGCCGCCGTCACCAAGGCGGAGGGGGAGCGTCAGGCGCAGCAGCTTCACGCCGACGCCCAGTTCTATACCGCCCAGAAGAACGCCGAAGCGCGAAGGGTTCTGGCCGACGCCGAAGCCTACGCCACCACACAGCTGGGCAATGCGATCCTCGCCAATGGCCAGCCGGCGGTGGACTTCGAGATCATGAAACAGCAGATCGCCAGCATCGCCGAGCTTGCGAAATCGCCGAACACCAAACTGCTGGTGATCCCCACCGACATCACCCAGTCGATGGGAACCCTCGCGGTCATGTTCGAAAGCTTCCGGGCCAGGTGAAGATGATGGAAATCATGGGCGGCCTGAATCCCGCCACCGGCTGGGCCATTCTGGGCGTCATCCTGCTGATCGCCGAAATCATCCTGACGATGGGTTTCATCATTCCTTTCGCCGTCTCGGCCTTTCTGGTGGCGGCGCTGCTGTTGTTGCATCTGATGCCGATGGACCTGCTTCTGCAGGGCCTGGTATTCGCGGTGGCGGGAGTTTGCCTGATTCCGGTGTGCCGCAGGGTGCTGCTCAGATTCTCCAGACCCCCGACCGACATCAACCGGTATTGACGGCGCTCACTCTGGTTTCATGTCCAGCATTTCCAGATTGCGCCGCGCCGTATTGGCGGTTTCGCTCTCCGGCCCGGCGGCGATGGCCGCAAGCCAGTCCTTGCGCGCCTGATCGGGTTTTTTCATGAGACGGTAAATGGCGCCGCGCTCCAGTAAGGCGGCGGCGTCCTGGGGAGAAAGCGCCAGCGCCAGCTGCAGATCCTCCAGAGCGGCCTCAAGCTTATCCTGCATGCGCCGTGCGGAGGCGCGAAAAACATAGGCCGGGCCATTCTCCGGATCGAGGGACAGGGCCCTTGAAAGGTCCGTTTCCGCCGCCGCCCAGCGGTTCAGCGCCGCCTGGGCCTGGGCCAGCCTGTCGCTGGCAGCCTTGAACTCGGCCTCGAAGA
>DMKG01000238.1:0-6315 GCA_003454415.1 Alphaproteobacteria bacterium | reverse complement strand
GGCCCGGTCGAGCAGCAGATCCACCTGCTCGGGGCTTGCCTCTTTATCCGGCGTTCTGGCGAAGGCGTTCAGGGCTGCGCTGAAGGCGTTATAGGCGTTGCCGGGCTGGCCTGCGAGCAGCCATGCATTTCCCGCCTGGCCCAGCAGTTGCGGGGCCATGCCCCGTCCTCCCGGGGTTTCCGCCAGCGCCTGCAGACGGGCGGCGGCTTCGCCATGTTTGCCCAGCGCCACCAGCGCCAGCGCCGCACAGTGAAGGGCGGGGGCGCCTCCCCCCCGGTCGCGCCATTCCAGAGCCTGATCATAGGCGGCGTCCGCATTGGTGCTGACCTGAGACAGGCAGGCGCGATACTGGGCCGCCTCTCCGGCAGGCGTTTGCGCATGCGCCGGACTGGCGCCAGCGGCCATCGCCTGCGCAGCCAGCGCCGCCCATACCCAGACTTGCCGCCTTCCTCCCATGGGATTACATAGGGTTCAAATGTCCGCTCACGCAAGCACGCTGTTCTGTTTCGGCTTTGGGTACAGCGCCAGGGCGCTTGCCGCGCGGCTGGGGCCGGGCTTCGCCGTGCGCGGCACGGGACGCGACCCAACCTCCCCGCACCTTCTTCCCTTCGGTCCCGGCAAAGCTTTCGACGACGCCTGGCTGGAGGGCGTCACCCATTTGCTGATCAGCATTCCTCCCGATGCCGAGGGCGACCCGGTCCTGCGCGCGGCGGGGGAAAGTCTGGCCCGCCGGGCGCGGCAATTCGCCTGGGCGGGATATCTGTCCACGACCGGCGTTTACGGGGATCACGGCGGCGGTAAAGTGGATGAAAACACGCCCCTTCATCCTTCGCCCGGGCGCAGCGCCTGGCGCGCGTCCGCCGAGGCCGGCTGGGGTGATCTCCATCAACGCTGCGGTCTGCCTGTGCATGTTTTCCGGCTGGCGGGGATTTACGGGCCGGGGCGCAATGCGCTGGAAAAAGTTCTGGCGGGCGCGGCCAGCCGTATCGATAAGCCCGGTCATCTGTTCTCCCGCATTCATGTCGAGGATATCGCAGCAGTGCTCGCCGCTTCGATCGCCCGGCCAAATCCTGGCGCCATTTACAATGTATGCGACGACGAACCCGCCTCTTCCGCCGATGTCACCGCCTTTGCGGCGCGGCTTCTCGGCCTGCCGCCGCCGCCGCTGATAAAGCTGGAGGACGCGGCATTGAGCGAAATGGCGCAAAGCTTCTATCGTGACAGCCGGCGTGTGGATAACCGCCGCATCAGACGGGAGTTGGGGGTGCAACTGGCCTATCCCACCTATCGCGAGGGGCTGAGGGCGCTGCTTGGGACGCTGGACGGTCGCGCCGCCCCTCCGGAAGCTGGCTGAGGGCAAGGGTGCGGATTGTCCGCATTCAGGGGCTTCCGGTTTGCGGATCGGCGTCCGAAGCCTTATATTACAAAGACACAGCTATCTGCCAGACGGGGAATAAAGCTGGCGAAAGGAGCGCGGCGCATGTCACAACCAGGCACAAAATTGGCGGTTCATGATCCGGTATGGTCGGAAATCCGGGAAAGCGCGGCGCTTCTGGCGAAACACGAGCCGGTGCTGGCCAGTCTGCTTTACGCCACGGTCCTGAACCAGAGCAGGCTGGAAGATGCGATGGCCTATCTCCTGTCGCAACGGCTCAGCACGGTGGAGACCCCGGCCCTCGTCATGCAGCAACTGATCGAGGCGGCTTACCAGAACGATCCGGATATCGGGGCCGCCCTGCGTTCCGACATTGTGGCGGTCTATGAGCGCGATCCCGCCTGCAAGGCCTATCTGGAGCCTTTACTGTATTTCAAGGGCTTTCACGCCCTGCAGGGCTACCGCATCGCCAACTGGCTGTTGCGGCAGGGGCGGCGGGGGCTGGCGCTTTATCTGCAAAGCCGTATCTCTGAAGTCTTCGCGGTGGACATCAACCCGGCGGCGCGGATCGGGCGCGGCGTCATGATCGATCATGGCACGGCGGTGGTGATCGGCGAAACCGCCGTGGTCGAGGATGGCGTCTCCCTCTTGCAGGGGGTGACGCTCGGGGGGACCGGAAAGGAGACCGGCGACCGGCATCCGAAAATCCGCAAAGGCAGCATGATCGGCGCCAACGCCGCCGTGCTCGGAAATATCGAGATTGGCGAATACTCACGGGTGGGCGGCGGCAGCGTGGTGCTGATCAATGTGCCCGCTCACTGCACGGCGGCGGGGGTGCCCGCCAAAATCATCGGCTGCGCCGGAAACGAAAATCCCGGCAGCGCCATGGAGCAGAAATTCGATTACAGCGAAGAGGGGGAACCGCAATAGGCGGCTAATGGTCCTGATGCCCCTTTCCTGCGGCGGGGGCGGGCCGGGGCCTGACCTCCGCCTCTATTTCCGTCTCGCCTGCTACGGCGAATTGCAGCTTTAATCTGAGCTGTTCTCCCGCGGTCAGCGTCGCCGGCAGATTTGACAGCATCACATGCAGGCCGCCCGGCTGCAGCAGAAGTTCACCCCCAGGCGGGATTTCGGGCGCTTCAACCGGACGCATGCGCATGACGCCGTCCTGCATCAGACTTTCATGCAGCGTCGCAGCTCCCCCCGCCGGCAATTCGATGGCGAGAAGCCGGTCAGGCGTCTCCCCCTGGTTTCTGATCGTGAAATAGGCGACTCCGATTTTCTGCTTTCCAAGACCTTCCGGCGCCCAGGCCTGACTGATCACCAGCGCGCCCGCGCGGTAATCCCGCGCCGCCGTCTGGCCGCCATATAAGGAGGCCACGAATGCAAGTATGAAAATCCATCCCGGCTGTCGCATGCGCTAAAATTCCTGAATCCTGAACCCTGCCGCAACGAATAGCATCTGCTTTCGAAGCTCCGCAAGCAACGCGATAAAAACCCGCCAGGGGGCGCCTGGCGGGTTATTGCGGACAGGGGGCTCCTATTTACTGATGCGCAGGCTGGAGAGTTCGGACGCGATCACCCTAAAGGCGTCATTCAGGGCGTCTCCGTCGGAAGAGGGAAAGAAGTTATCCGGTGTGGTGGCGCAGTTCTTCAGCATGTTCTGGGTGGTCGTGGAACTGACCTGAAAGGCGATGGTGTATACGATGACGCCTTTCGCCTTGATCTTGTCGCAAACGCGAAGGGTTTTGGCGTCAAGCTCGCTTTCGCCTTCCGAAGCCGTATCGATGCCTGATCCCAGACGCTGTTTCGCCAGGAACCCGTAAGCGGTGAAGGTGGATTTGTTGTGGGTGCTGTTGCCGCTGAAGGTGTTTTCGCCATCGGTCATGAGAACCAGGGCCTTGATATTGTCTTCATCCGTATACGGTAAACCTTCCGTGTACGGCGCCTCTGGTGAAAGCGTGCGCCACCCCCACACCAGGCCCACGGGAATATGCGTCAGATAGTTCGCGGTCATGGAATCGATCTTGGCTTCCAGTATTCCCCGGTTATTGGTCAGCGGCTGTATGGATTGAATGGTCTTGCAGTTGTAATCCGGCCCTCTGGACGAAGAAACGCTGCTGCTGATTGCAACGCCGGAAGCCGGGTATTTTACAGTCGAGCGCTGCTTGACTGCGGCTGAGCCGGAAACGCCATCGGACAGATAGGTGTTAGGATAGGACGGGCTGGAGCCGTTAGGCTCATCCGGGGCGAACCATGGCACGAACAGCGTATCGGGGTTGGAGGACGTTGGCGGGATGTCCTCTTCATCGAGATGGGTAAGACCGTTAATCGGCCGTTCCATCAGGCAGCCGAGCCAGCTCCGGTTGGTGATGTTGTTGTAAAGCGTCCAGATGGACTGGCCAGGGGCGAAATCAAAATCCCCCCCCGGCCCCGTATGAATGCTGGAAGCGCCCGTCATGTCCAGCCAGTCATTGGAAAACCCTGAAACGCCGTCCCAGGGCTTCACCTTGACGCCGGCGGCAAAAGGGACAATGGACATTTTAAGATATTCAGGCGTTGTCTCCTCGCCAAACAGGATATTGATCAGGGTATGGGAGGCGGATTTCAGATCTTCCAGTTTCGTTCCCGACATGGAGCCGGTATTGTCCAGCGCCAGCGCAATTTCCAGTCCGGTTACCCTGCGGCTGATCTCTGTATGCGCCGCAACATCGATTTCATCGAAGCCGAACAGGTTCATGATGGTGGTGTCCACAGAGGCGCTGGCGTCCAGGGTAACTTTGGTCCCGGTTATCACCACGCTCAAGGATCCGGGAACCCCCAGCGCGTCTTCCGGGTAATTCGCCTTGAAAAAGGCTTCTGCGGTTTCCGCGATCACCTCGTCAGAGGCGTCAATTCTTTTACCGGCGGCAAGGCCAGCCGCATCAAGGGCGGAGGCCAGACGCGCTTTCACCTGCAATGCGCGCGTCACGTCGACAGCAGCGCCCACGCCCGCCAGAATTGGCAGAAGCGAAAGCGCGAATATGATCGCGACATTGCCGCGGCGGTCAGCAATGAGTTTCCTGGCGGAAAAAGCACCCATGTTGATTTTCCTCATTGCTTCGTGATCTGGGACAGGGTTAGCGCTTCTCATCACTTCATTCCTGTTTGATTGTCGCAGGGCGGATTCGATTGCGGCCAATACAGGTTCATGGCCCTCCAATTCATATAGCGCCATGGAATCGGCTTTAATGTGTTTATTGTCACAGGATCAGTAAATGGCTAAATGAAACTCTGGATTTGTGCAGATTCCGCATTAAATTTTTTCAGACCAGGCGAAAATCATCGCGTGACCTTAAACAGTCTATTGCGTTTTGGGTAAGGTTGTTTTGGTTATTATTGTGTTACTTAAGTTATAATTCATTAATCATGATTTAGTCCTTTATGAAAGCTTAACCTGCAACCAGGGGATTGGCCTATGCGCAAATTTGGTTCAGCAGCCTGCAAATCTTGGGCGTCACGTTTCAGGCGCAGGGGCTTCTGGCGTGACGAGAAGGGGGTCACGATCGTTGAATTCGCCGCGGTGGCGGCGCCGTTCTTTTTTACCCTGTTCGCCGTGCTGGAGGTGGCGCTCATCTTTTTCGGCTCCAGCGCTCTGGAGACGGGGGTGCAGGAGGCGGCGCGGATGATTCGCACCAGGGAGCTGCAATTGAGCGGCGGCGGCCTTGAGGAATTCCGCGCCAAATTATGCGAGGAAGCCACAGGGCTGATCTCCTGCGGAAGCAAATTGAATATCGATGTGCGCACTTATCCTTCCTTTGCTGACGCCGATATGGATCCGCCCGTCGATGCAGAGGGCAATCCTCTTCCTGGCTCCTTTATTCCCGGTGGACCTCTCGATGTGGTGGTGGTGCGCGCCTATTACGTTTGGGATGTGCATACGCCCTATCTGGGAGTGTTGCTGGGTAATATCGGCAGCACGAATTCGCGGCTGCTGCTGTCTACGGCGGCGTTTCGCAATGAACCCAGTTAATACGGAGCCTGCGATGCTTTTTTTTCTGCGCCCGGAGATGGGAGATGCGCCATGCTGAAATGGCTGACGACAAAACCATGGCGCCGCTTCCGGCGCGACGTTCGGGGCGTTTCGGCGGTGGAGTTCGCGCTGATATTGCCCGTGCAACTGATAATGATTTACGGAACGGTAGAGATCAGTAACATTCTGATCGCCGACCGCAAGCTGGTTTTTGCGACCAGCACCACGGCGGATTTGTTCGCCCAGGCCAAGTCTGTCGCCTCACCGGATATCGAGGATATATTCAAGGCGGGGACAGCGGTGATGCAGCCCTTCGATATCATGGACGTCTCCTTTGTCGCCTCCAGCGTGGTGGCTGACGGCGCCGGCGTAACGCGCGTCGAATGGAGCGAAGGGTACGCCGCATCCCCAAGAGCTGAAGGTTCTCCTTACTCATTGCCTCCCGGGATCGTTGCGCCCAACCAGAGCGTGATGGTGGTTGAATCAAGATATGTCTATCATTCCCCTCTGGGAAAGTTGCTGGTTTCCGAAGTTCCACTGACGGACAGGTTTATACTGACGCCACGCCGCAGCGTCAAAGTGGAGCGCACCTCCGGTTAGCCGGGAAGGAGGCTGAGCGATCCGGCAAAACAGTGATGGGATTATGGCGCGCGGTCAGTTATAATACTTCTCTTTGTTTCCGGGTATTGCGGGAACGAGAGACATGCGCAAACTCTCTCTCGATAATGGCGAATATGCACTTGAGATCCTGCCGGATTTCGCGGGCGCCCTTTCGGCGTTACGATGGACCGAGCATTCGGGGCGGGTTTTCAATTTGCTGCAGCCTGCGGACGAGGCTGATCTGCAATCCCGGAATGCAGGCGGCCTGTCCCTGGCCCCATTGGCCGCCAGCGGGCAAAAGCTGGAGGAGCCGGAGCTCTGGACGGTG
>DMKG01000261.1 GCA_003454415.1 Alphaproteobacteria bacterium | reverse complement strand
CAGGGCGGCGGCACCAAGGACACCTGGGTGCTGGAAGAAGACGCCGGCGGCGGCGGGCAAAGGCGGCCTCCATGCTGAGCCGGACGGCGGAGAGCCTGTACTGGCTTTCACGCTATATGGAGCGGGCGGAAAATCTGGCGCGCCTTCTGGACGTCGCTCTGCGGATGGCCAGTCTGCCACAGGGGAGCGGAACGACCGGAAGTGAATGGGCCTCCACCGTCATCGCCGCCGGCTGCCAAGAGGGTTTCTATGAAAATCACGAACAGGCCACGGCCGAATCGGTCATCCAATATCTGGCGTCTGACCGGAACAATCCTTCCTCGATCGTTTCCTGCCTGGAGACGGCCCGCAACAACGCCCGCATGGTGCGCACAGGGCTCAGCACCAGCCAGTGGGAGGCGGTGAATTCCTCCTGGATCGAGTTGAACAATCTTCAGGCGGAGGATTTTGCGCCCGAGCGCATTGGCCGTTTTCTGGACTGGGTGAAGGAACGCTCCCAGCTTTTTGGCGGGACCGTGGCCAACACCATGTTGCGCACCGACGCCTTCTGGTTCAGCCGCCTGGGCATGTCCATTGAACGCGCCGACAATACAGCGCGCATTATCGACGTCAAATACAACATCCTGCTCCCGGCGCATGAGGCCGTTGGCGGCGGCATGGATTATTATCAGTGGGCGTCGATGCTGCAATCCGTTTCGGCTTTGCGTTCCTATCACTGGGTTTACCGTGACAGAGTAAAGCCATGGCTGGTGGCGGAACTTCTCATCCTGAAACAGGAGATGCCGCGCTCCCTGGCGTACTGCATCAGCGACGTCAACCGGCAACTGGACAATCTCGCGGGCGCCTACGGAAAGCGCGGCGAATGCCATCGCATGGCCGGACAGATCGACGCCAGGCTGCGCTACAGCAGGATAGACGCAATTCTGAGCCAGGGTCTCCACGAATTTCTCACAGCCTTCATAGAAGAGACCGGAGTCCTGGGAGAGGAAATCACCCTGTATTACCTGATCTGAGAGGACGAGGGCGGCATGCGTATTCATATCAGCCATTCGACATTCTACAAATACGATACACATGTTCCGTATACAGCGCAGTTGATCCGCCTGCATCCGCGCAACCATGCGGGCCAGCAGGTGCTGTCCTGGCGGGTGACCAGCGAAAGCGGCCGGCTGCTTCCCTCTACCTTCGATGGCTACGGGAATGTGCTGCATATGCTGACCCGCGATCACCTTCATGACACGGCAGCGATCATCGCCGCAGGAGAAGTCGAGACCACCAACATGTCGGGAATCGTCATGGGCGCGGTTGAAACTCTGCCTCCGAAATATTTCCTGAGACAGACCGCATATACCCGCCCGGATGCGGCGCTCACGGCTCTTGCGCAGGAGGCAGGCGGCGTATTCGACGCAATCGAACGCCTGCACGGGCTGATGCTCCGCATCCGCTGGCGGGTAGTCTATGAAACTGGCGCGACAGAAAGCGGCACGACGGCTGCGGAAGCGCTCAGCCAGGGACGGGGCGTCTGTCAGGATCATACGCATATCTTTCTGTCGGCCGCGAGGGTCCTGGGTTATCCCGCCCGTTACGTTACCGGCTATCTGTCGGACAGGGAGCGCCCCCAGCAAGACGGCGCCGGTCACGCCTGGGCCGAGGCCATGGTCGAAGGGCTGGGCTGGATCGGCTTTGATGTCGCCAACGGGATATGCCCGGATGAAAACTATGTCCGGGTGGCCATCGGCCTGGACTTTATGGAGGCGGCCCCCATCCGCGGCGTGCGGCGCGGCGAAGGCGATGAGGAGATGCGCGTATCGGTTGATATCCGGCAGGGCCATCAGCTACAACAATAGCTTCCTTTTCACTACGGCAAGATTGAGCGATGACCTATTGTATTGGACTGCGCCTCAAGGACGGACTTGTCATGCTGTCCGACACCCGCACCAATGCGGGGCTGGACAATATCGCCACATTCAGCAAGATGTATGTTTTCGAACAGCCGGGGGACCGCATGATCAGCCTGATGACATCGGGGAATCTGGGGGTCTCGCAGGCGGTGCTCAGCCTTTTGAATGACGGCGTCGAAGATCCGGCTACTGGCGATTTGCAGACCCTTTATTCCGTACCCAGCATGTTTCGCGCGGCGCAGCTCGTGAGCGAGGCGGTGCGGCGGGTCTTCGCCATGCATGGTGAACTCATGCAGGCGCAGGGCGTCACTTATGACATCGGAGTGATGCTGGGCGGACAGATCAGGGACCGGGCCATGCGGCTGTATCAGATCTATTCGGCGGGTAATTTTATCGAGGCGACGGAAGATACGCCTTTCTTTCAGCTTGGAGAGCATAAATACGGAAAACCGATACTGGACCGCGCCGTTACCTATGACATTCCTCTCATAGAGGCGGTCAAACTGGCGCTGATATCCATGGACTCCACCCTGCGCAGCAATCTTTCCGTAGGGCTTCCGCTCGATCTTCTGGTTTACAGGCGCGATGCGCTGCGCTCCGGAATTCGCCGCCGCATCACGGAAGACGACGCCTATTTCCGTCATTTGCGGGAATTCTGGTCCGGCGCCCTGCGGGAGGCCTGCCAGCGCCTGCCAAGCCCTGACTGGGTAAGAGAATAGGGCGAAGGGTCTGACGCCTTTCCTGCGTCTGAAAAACCGGTCGCGCGTCTCCAGCGTTACATATTCTGTAAATGCCGGCGCGCCGCGGCGAAGGCGTCCCGTAAGGCGATAAAGACATCTTCATGGGCGTGATCCTGTTGCGGGTTGCGCCCCACGGCGATTTCCCCGCCGCCCGGCAGAACCAGATAAATCCTCACCTCGAACAGACCGCCATTGCGCTTGTGCTGGCCTGGCGCCCTGACCGCAACCCGGCATGCGGTGATGCGGTCATGAAACTGCTCCAGCTTTTCGATTTCCTTTTCAATTCTTTCACGCAAGGCATCCGATGAATCCATGTTTTCGAATACGATTTGCGGCGCGGTCTGCATGCGTCTTCCTTTCCTTGAGCCATAAGCCGGCTGGCCTGCGCGCCGACTGAATCACAGTCAGTCCCGTCAGGCTCGGCTAGATTAATATGGGATGTTCAGGCGTCGGTTTCCAGCCTGATGACCCCCGGATGGGCGCGGACATATTCAAGCGCATAGGCAAGCTCTCCCCTGGATTCGGCATGCACGGTAAACAGTGGCGCGCCCTTTTCCACCTGCGCTCCCAAAGGGGTGTGCAGTTCCAGACCCGCCGCCTTGGCGCTAGGCGCCCCGGCAAGTTTCGCGATCTTCGCCAGGGTGCGGTTGTCGATATTCGCCACCAAGCCCGCATGCTCCGCCAGAACCGGATGCGTATGGGGAGTGTGGGGCGGAGGGCGGAGACCGCCTTGCGCCTCACAGATCGCCTCGAACTTGCGCCACGCCAATCCATTTTCCAGAACTTCTGCGGCTTTTTCAGCGGCCTGCTTCGGAGAAAATTTAAGAACAAGCTCCAGAAGCGACGCCGCAAGCCCGATAGCCCGGTTGCGCAAATCCTGCGGCGCCGATGGGTCATTGCGCAGCACCCCCAGCACGTCAAGGGCTTCAAGCGCGGGACCTATTCCACGGCCCACGGGCTGTCTGCCATCCGTCAGCATGATTCTCACATCCAATCCCATGGCCGAGGCGACCGTGCGCAGGGCGCTGGCCAGACGATGCCCATCAGCCTGGCTGCGCAGTTTCGCCGTTGGCCCAACCGGCAGGTCCAGCACCACATGGGTTGCGCCGGCGGCGATCTTCTTGGACAGGACCGAAGCAACAAGCTGCCCCTCGCTGTCAATGTCCAGCAACCGCTCGACACGGATCAGGATATCATCAGCCGGACTGAGATCAACGGCGCCGCCCCAGACCAGGCAGGCCCCTTCCCGTTCCACCACGCGCTGCATGGCGGGCACGTCCAGATCGACCGTGGTCAGGGTTTCCATCGTGTCCGCTGTCCCTGCCGGAGAGGTGATCGCCCTTGAAGATGTTTTGGGAATGGTGAGTCCGCAGGCCGCGGCAATGGCGACAACGATGGGCGTCGTTCGGTTACCCGGCAGTCCGCCGATACAGTGCTTGTCGGCAATCAGCCGGTCTCCCCAATCCAGCCTGCTGCCGGTCGTCACCATCGCACGGGTCAGGGCGGTCATCTCGTCACGGTTGAGCGACCCCCCGGAACACGCCGTGATGAAAGCGGAAAGATGCACATCCGCGTAACGGCCCGCGACGATATCCTGAATGATCTGATGCGCTGAATCCGTGTTAAGACGCTGCCCATATATTTTTCCGCGCATCAGACTGAGGGACTCAACGAGTGGCGGATGGGAAAACGACGTCTCGGAGCCTTCTTCGGCGCCAAGCAGCCGCCACGCGCTCTCGGAAAGGCCCGCTTCGCCATGCGCCAGCAGATTGCTGGTAATGATGCTAAGGGTTGCGAGGATGCTTTTACCGTTCGCGCTGACCTGGATCCGCGTCTGTGCGGCAAATCCCTCGGAACGGCAGATGTGGCAATCCTGGCGCATGTACACGACCAGTTCCTGATGGGTGTCGATGCCCAGACGCCGCAGGCGCAGGGTATGAGGGCGCGGTCTCAGGGGCAGATTATGCGCATCGGCGAACTGCGCGACAGCGCCCAATTTATCGCCCGTGTCTGTCATCTTTCCGGTTTCATGTGGCTGGGCTGGAGGGCGCCGGCCTTGTTCATCTCCGCGCTGCAAACGGGATTTTCAGCCTTTTCGCATGGGTCCGCTGCGGCTCCATGCGTGTGATGCGCGCGCTGGCGGATGCTCATGAAAGCCCCTGATTTGATGACGGAACCGGCATTTCCCGCCCTGCTGGATTTAGCGCCGGTTCACGCAGGATCGAATTGAGCAAAGTCAAACCCGGTTCCGTATTTCCGGACCATAATGAAACTGTCAAACGGGAGCAGCTATCTTCTCTTTAACAATAATATGCCCGTATGGGGCATCATTCAAGGATGGACGCGGAAACAAAGAAAAGCTGCCAGCGCCGTCTCGCCCGCGTCGAAGGACAGGTGCGGGGAGTGCATAACATGCTCGAAGAGGAGCGCTACTGCATGGACATCCTGACGCAGATCCATGCGGTAAGCGGAGCGCTGGAGAGTTTGAAGCAGATCATCCTGCGCGAGCACATGCAGCAATGCGTGACCGACGCCTTTCATAATGGCTCTCTCAGGGAACGGAGGGAGAAGATTAACGAACTCATCAGGCTTTTCGATGGCCATTATCGTTAAGCCGGTTCAATTCCAGTCTTCAATGCTGGCCTCAAAGGAGAAAACAGTATGACCAGATTATCGCATATGGGTCTTCCCATTGGCGCTGTAACCGTTTTTTTACTGGCAGGTTCTTTCATGGCGCAAGCGGAAGATAAACCTCAGCCGCCCGCCGCATCTTCCCCAGAAATGATGACGCCGGTGATGGGCGGCG
>DMKG01000081.1:4180-13886 GCA_003454415.1 Alphaproteobacteria bacterium | reverse complement strand
AATCCAGAGTTTTCAATGACCAGTGACCCGAATCTGAAGTTCGTCACATTTATCCGCAAGCGCTGAACGAACTTCAGATTCATAAGGGTCACTAGCAAATATATGTTTCTAGTGTGGTTTTGGATTTGAAGTTGCTGTAAGCATCCGCCGCATTTAAGTGCAGCAACTTCAAATCCACCACACTAGGAGATCCTTCGCTTTGCTCAGGATGACAAGAAACAGGGTTTTTCAGCAAACTGTTAGGGCAAATTGCGAATAGATTGAATCCCGAATTCTTTTTGGCGCTCTCCCCCTCACCATAACCCTCTCCCGCCAGAGGAGAGGCCGCATTCGCGTCTCCCTCTCCCCGTGGGAAAAGGCAGGTGCGGCTTGGCGCCCCCCTCTCGTCTCAGCTCGCGGGCAGCTTTACCCGCGCCAGCGGCCTTGGCCTGCCGCGGGTATTCGTCCGTATACGGAAAATTTCTCCGCTGCTGTCCGGTTTCGCCCTGTCCGGTCCGGTCACGATATACAGATCGCGCCAGTCATCCCCGCCAAAACACAGGCTCGTAACCAGGCGCGACGGCACTTCGATACGGACAGCCTCGCTTCCGTCAGGGGAATAGCCGGTCACCGCGCCGCCATAAGCCAGCGCGATCCACACCGAGCCGTCTTCAGCCACCGCCAGCCCATCCGGCGAACCGTTCTTTGTGGTGGCGAAGATACGCGGCGGGCTGAGCGAACCATCCGCCGCCACGTCATAAACCTTCACCGCATTGAGCCGGGAATCGGAATGATAGAGAAGTTTTCCATCCGGTGAGAATCCCAGCCCATTGGTCAGATGCACGTCTTTCGCCACCACGCTGTGGCCGCCATCGAGATCAATCCTGTGCAGGAAGGCGGATTTGGGCTTGTCGTCTGCAAGAGCGTGTATGGCGAGAGAGCCGGCATAAATCCGGCCGGCGTCATCCGTTACCAGATCGTTAAATCCCAGTATGCCTGCCTGCGGATCGTCCGGGATCAGGGTGATCGTCGCTCCGCCGTCAGGCGGCTTATAGGCAATTGTTCGTCCACTGACGATAAGTCCGCCATCCGCATGGCGAGCCAGACCGCCAATTCCCTTGCGGTGCGGGATGATGACGGAAATCTCTCCGTCCGGCGAGAGGCGGCGCACCCCGCCATTGGTGGTGTCGGTGAAAAGCAGGCCCTGCGACGGCTCAAACAGCGGACCTTCGATCAGCCCGTGCCCGGATGAGAGCTGTTCCAGCTGTGGCATGTGAATTGGTCCCCCCGGCTCGTTCTTGATTGAGGGACAAAGCATAGGCCAGCCCCACGGGGATGCAAAGCCATAATGGCAGGGGTTGCTAATGGCGCTGCCGGCTTCAGGGGGAATGTTCAAAGGCGCCGATATCCGGGGCGCCGCCCAGCGGGCGCCGGGTCCCGGCGAAATCCTCTTGCACTTCATCATTTCCTGTATAGACCCCCGCATCGATGAAGGCGGACGCGCCGGGAAAAAGGCGGAAGTCACCCGCCCCCGGGTCCCGGAAAACCCCAGCCCCATCTCCAGGCGCCACAACAGGGTTCGCCTGCCGCCGGATGGAATCCTGCGCATTGTCCTGATGCAGGGGCGTATCGAGAAGATTGTTGGCCACGATGGCGTCATTGCGGCTGTCCGGGTTGCGGCTGTCCCGGAAGACGGCGATGGACTGGCGGTTGCCGTAAAACGTATTGTGCATCACCTTGCCGCCGCTGACATTGACGATGGCGACGCCAAACTCCGCGGCGCCTGTAACGATATTATTGCGCATAATCCCGCCAATATGTTCCGGGCTTGCGCGTCCCTCGCCGCCATAAACCACGCCGATATGGCAGTTCGCAATCCGGTTGCGCTCGATCACCACACTCGTGCTGGCGCTTTTCATCTGAATGCAGCTTCCCCGGTCGAAACGGGAATGCCGTGCCTCTGAAGGATTCCGGATATCGTGGATGTGGTTTTCCACTATCCGGAAATCATCGCAGAAATTACAGTCAACGCCCTGAAAATTGCCACCAGACGGGTGGGTTGTGTGGAAGATTTCATTATCTGCAAGGGTGATGCGGCGCGGGCGGTTGTCGCGCGGCCCGCTGCCTTTCACCTCTGCGTGACTGTTGAGGGGCTGGACGGTGAAATTGTCATATATCCGGTTTTTCAGGAGGAGAATATGATGCGCGCCTTCGGTAAAGAATACGCCATGATAGCCGCCGCCGGTAATGTCCAGGCCCTCGAGCTGAATATGGGATGCCCCCGTAAATTTCACGGTCATGTCCGCGCCGGTTTCGCGGCTGTCGATCACCACGCTTCCCGCGCCGTCGCGCGGCCGCAAGACCACGGGGGCGTTTTCCGTTCCCGAATTTTGCGCGGTGAAAATCAGGCGCATGGCGTAGCGGCCCGGCGCGATCAGGATCGTGTCACCGGGTTTCGCCTCTTCAACGGCGCGTTGCAATTGCGCCGCGTCAGTGACCGGGAGATTTCTCGCGCTGGCGCATGTCAGTAAGCCGGGGCAAACCGCCATTCCCAGGATCATCAGATTCACAATCCGCATCATGAAAACCTGTCGCCCGTCGATCTGTGTGGGCTGTTTGCGTTCCATCGTCTGGCCGTCAATCCGGGATGTAATTTATACCAGCAGCGCGCTATGATCATGCCATAACTTCATAATGATAAGGGGCCTTTATGTCTGAACCTGTGCTGCTTGTGGATGTGTCCGGCGGGATCGCCACCCTGACCCTCAACCGCCCTGGGGCTATGAATGCGCTCTCGAGCGAACTGCGCGTGGAGCTCAGCAGGACCATTCGCGCCCTGGCGGATGATGGTTCGGTGCGCGTGATGATCCTGACGGGCGCCGGAAGGGCGTTTTGCGCCGGTCTCGATCTGAAGGAGCTGGGCAGCGGGGAAAACCGGATTGGCGGCGCGCTGGGGGGCGGCAATGTGGTCGAGGCCCTGGCGCAGTTTGATGGGCCGGTCATCGGCGCGATCAATGGCGCGGCCATCACCGGCGGTTTCGAACTCGCTCTCGCCTGCGATGTCCTGCTGGCTTCGACCCATGCGCGCTTTGCCGACACCCATGTGCGGGTGGGCGTCATGCCGGGCTGGGGGCTCAGCCAGAAACTCTCCCGCGCCATTGGCATTTACCGCGCGAAGGAACTTTCGCTGACCGGCAATTTCCTGTCGGCGGAACAGGCCGCCGACTGGGGGCTGGTGAACCGGGTGGTCGCTCCGGAGGAATTGATGCCCGCAGCCCGCGCGCTCGCCCAGGATATGCTTTCTGCGGTGCCCGAAAACCTCATCGCCTACAAGAAGCTGATCGATGAAGGATTCGGCCAGGATCTGAACGCCGGCCTGCAAAGCGAGCAGCGGGTGTTCAAGGCGACTGCAAAGTCCGTGACGCCGGAAAACATAGAGCGCCGGCGTGGTGAAATCCGCCAGCGCGGACAGAACCAGAGCAAAATCTGAAGCGCAGTCCGAATTCGCAACGCCGTAACCGGCCCGCCATCTGGCGGGAATGCCGGTCTGCGCCATCGGGGGCGCATTCATCAAAATTATGATTAAATAGTTCTTTCTTTTATCAGAGTGATGCCTGTCAATTCGTTAATGTGGTAAAATATGTTTTAATATTCATATGATTTGGCCATCTGGCCGATCTGCCATTTGTATGGTTAATTTTGATGATTAACCGGTAATTTTTCTTAAATGGCTGTGATATTCATTAATCCAGGAGATTTATTATGTCTCTAAGCTTAATTGGCCGGGCCACCCAAATCATCAGACAGAACAAAACCGCCGGAAAGCCGCCCGCCCCGCCTGTGGCCGCCCAGCGTTCCGGGCGTTTGACAAGAAAGACCCGTATTCTGGCTTTGGCGGCCCATATCGGCCACGCTGGCGCAAAAAGCCGGCTCGGACATACGAAATGGAGCGCCTGAAGAGGCCGGAATGATCAGCGCCCGGCCCGGTTGGCGGCGATGCGCGTCTCGATCACGTCCCAGATGAGGGCGGCGATATCCGCGCCGCCAAACCGGGCGACTTCCTGAATACCGGTAGGCGAAGTGACGTTGATTTCCGTCAGATACTCACCGATCACATCGATGCCGGTGAAGATCAGGCCGTTGGCGCGCAGCGTCGGGCCGATGGCTTCGCAGATCTCACGGTCGCGCCTGGTGATTTCAGCCTTTTCAGGCCGTCCGCCCACATGCATGTTGGAGCGGGTTTCCCCTTCCGCCGGTATGCGGTTGATGGCCCCCGCGGGCTCCCCATCCACCAGAATGATGCGCTTGTCCCCCTTGCGCACTTCGGGCAGGTATTTCTGCACGATCATCGGCTCGCGGTAAAACTGCGTGAACACGTCTATCAGCGAATTCAGATTTTCATCTCCTTCGCGGACCCGGAACACGCCTTCGCCGCCATTGCCATAAAGCGGTTTGATGATGATGTCGCGATATTGCTCCCGGAAGGCTTTGACTTCCACCGGATCTGAGGTGATGAGGGTTTTTGGCATCAGTTCGGGGAAATTGGTGACCAGAAGTTTTTCAGGCGCGTTACGCACATGGCCTGGATCGTTCACCACCAGGGTTCTGGGGTGAATATGCTCCAGAATATGGGTGGCGGTGATATAGCGCATGTCGAAAGGCGGGTCCTGGCGCATCAGCACACAGTCAAATACGGAAAGATCGACAACTTCCATCTCTCCCAGGCTGAAGTGGTTGCCTTTTTCACGGCGCAGTTGCAGGGCATGGCCCTTGGCGATGACCTTGCCCTCGCGCAGGCTGAGTTTGCCGGGAAGGTAATAGAAAAGCGTATGTCCCCGCGCCTGCGCTTCCAGCCCCAGGGCGAAAGTGCTGTCGCCATTGATGTCGATTCCCCCGATCGGGTCCATTTGAATGGCGATGTTGAGCTTCACGGGGCGCCTTTCTGTTTTCCGGCTAATTCATCTGCAGACGCAGCTGCTTCAGGGCCTGTTCGGCATATTGCCGCAGCCTTGCATCCTCCGCCTGTTCCGCGCAGGCGGTCATGGCTTCCACCGCCTCCGGCACATTGCCCAGACGGGCATGCACGGCGCCATGTTCATAGCTGAGATAGGCTGTTCCGGGTGATATCATCCGCATGCGGAGCAGAATGCCGGCTGCGCGCGGAAGGTCGCCTGCGTGAATAGCCCGCCCCTTGATATTGTTCAGCAGGCGCAGCAGCATGTCACGGTTGCTGATGGGCTGATAATGCTCCGGCCTCAATTCCGCGCCTTCTCCGGCAACGTCCTTCAACAGGCCGCGCAATTGCGCAATTTCCACCACCTGCCCGCCATTGAACGGATCGAGAATGCGCCGTGCGTTCCCCAGTTCCAGGCGGATCAGGAAATGACCGGGAAAATTCAGCCCGGCGCAATCCCAGCCCTGCGCTCTGGCGGCGAGGATATAAAGGATGCTGATCGCCACCGGCAGGCCCTTGCGCCGGTCGATCACGCGGATCAGATTGGCGTTCTGCATGTCATGATAATTTTCCTGATCCCCCGCATAGCCGAACTGTCCGGCGATGACCGTTGCAAGGGCCGCCGCGCGGGCGTCGATATCCTCCGCCACAGGGCAGGCGCCGCCCACGGCGGAGGCGATCGCGGCAAGATGTTCATGATAAGGGGCGGCTGACCGGTCCTGGCAATCCAGCAGCGCCAGCGCCAGCGCGGCCCCCGCCAGATCCATATCCTCATCGCGCGCCTCGCCCGCCGTCTGCAGGACAGCGTAATAGGCCTGCAGTTCCGGTTCATTCTGCGGAATGTGCAGGGAATGCGGTTTTTTCTGATCCATGATCGTAGAATAACCGAAACCCGGCGGGAAATGAATACTCCCGCTTGAGCAGAGACCGCCAGTGGCTGGCAGTGGCGGGAACGCCCCCTAATGCGATGGAGTGTCGCCGCCCAGGAGGGGCGGTTTCTTACGGCAACTTCAAACCCAAAACCACCTCTAGTAACTGCCCGTGGCCGGAACGCCCCCGGGCGGCAGCAAATCCCCCTGAATGTCATCACGGGGGTTCGTTCTTGCGGCGGGAGACGCAGGTGGCTGCGGTTGGCCTTTCACGCGAACGTGACTGACCACCCTTTCGACGCCCGAGATATTTCGCGCATAGTCGGTAACTATGTTCAGCTCCTCCTGGCTGCCGGCAACTCCGATCAGATAGATGACCCCATTCACGGTCTCTATGGAGTAGTTGATATCCAGAACCCTTCTGTCCGCCAGAATTCTGGTGCGCAATTTGGTGGTGATCCAGCTGTCTTTGGCAATGCTTCCAAGGCTGGATTTATCCGAGATCTGAAGCTCATTGATGACTTCCTTAACCCCCGGGGAACGCCAGGCGATCATGGTCGCTTTCAGCCGGTCTTCAGGGGTGGGAACCCCGCCTGTCAACAGCACGCGGCCTTCCTGCACCTCGACGCCGACATTACTGAACAGTCTGTCATTTTCCTTCAGAAGCAGGGCCCCCACATTCATATCAATCGTGGTGTCGTCCACCGCAGTGCCGAATGAACGCTCCTGCGCCACCGCAATTCCCGTCGCCGCGCCTGCGCCCACTACAACAGGCACGCAGCCGGCGCTGCACAGCGCCAAAGCCAGGCCTGCTGCGATGCTTGCTTCACTGGAACAGGCCAGACTGCGCCAAAAAACTGTGAGCATGAAATCTCCGCTCTGGAAATCACCATTCTGATTCGTTTCAACGCCTCTGATTATAGCGGTTACAACCGCCAGGCATCCACAATATGTTTGGGGATACGGTAAGGCGCCACCCAGATAATATCGAAACGGCAGTCCAGATGCGCAAGGGCCGGATGACGGGACTGAAAAAAAAGCAGGGCGCGGACAATGCGGCGCTGCTGGCGTGGGCTGAGCGCTTCCAGGGCCTCGGCCTCGCTGGCCCTCGCCTTTACTTCGATGGCGTTGATCACCCCGCCCCGGCTGGCGATGATATCGATCTCGCCCGCCGGGGTGCGATAGCGCCGCGCCAGAATACGGTAAAATTTCAGCCTCAGCAGCAGAACGGCGCGCGCTTCGGCGTCAAGCCCGCGAAGATAGGCCTGACGCCGCTGCCGCCCCTGTCCGTGCTTCATAAAGTGTTCCGTGTGCGGCGCGTCAACGCCAGCGCCCGGGCGTAAACCTGTTTGCGCGGAAGTCCGCAGTCAGCCGCCACCCGCGCCACCGCTTCCTTGAGACTGAATTGCTCCAACGCCTGTTGCAGGTGACTGTCGAGCCTGTCCTGCCCGGCCTCCGCGCCCTCTGTTTCCGGCTGGGGCGGTGCGACGACCACCACCACCTCGCCTTTTGGGGGACCGGCGCCCGCATAATGATCGCGCAGCGCGCGCAGGCCGTCGCGCCGCACTTCCTCATGCAGTTTGGTCAATTCCCGGGCGACCGCCGCAGGACGGTCGCCAAGGACTTCCGCCATGTCATTCAGGCATTGCGGCAGACGCCGTGGGCTTTCCAGAAAGATCAGGGTTGCGTTCAGCCCCGCGATCTCCCCCAGCAGACCGCGCCGCGCCGCGCTTCTGGGTGGCGGAAAACCCTGAAAAAAGAATCTGTCACTGGGCAGGCCGGAAAGGATCAGCGCCATCAGGGGCGCGGAAGGCCCCGGAGCGGCGCTCACATAATGGCCTTCCTGAATGGCTTCGCGCACCAGTTTGTAACCGGGATCGGAAACCAGCGGGGTGCCTGCGTCGCTGACCATCGCCACGCGCTGCCCCTCCCGCAAACGGGCCAGAATCGCCATGCGGGTTCCCGGCCCGCTATGTTCATTATAGGAAATACGGGGCGTCCCGATTCCGTAATGCTGGAACAGCCGCGCCGTCATGTCCCTGTTCTCGCACGCCACTACGTCGCAGTCCGCCAGAATGCGCACGCCGCGATCGCTCATGTCTCCCAGATTTCCGATCGGCGTGGCCACGAGATACAGCCCGGGTTTCAGGGCCCGGGCGATGCTGACGGATTCTTCCCTGACCGCCTGTGGTTTACTTGACGGCGCCTGCTTGTTAGTACTGCGCAGGGGAGATGGGACCGTTTGCGGGAGTTTGGATTTTGCTGATTTATGTTGTGGCGGCACTGATATTGGCTCTTGGGGGTTTCCGCAGGCGCGCAGGCAGGGGGCGGCTGCGCGCAGACCGTAATGCTAACGCCATTCCTGTGCAAATGCGAAGGGATTTGCCGCTCGCGCGTCTGCCCGTCCTGCTGCTTGGCCTCCTGCTTGCCGGGTGCGCGGGCGGGCCATCTGACGCGCCGGCGCCCCGGGCGCCCGCGGAGGCCGCCCCCGCGCCTTCCGGCGCGCTTTGGAACGGTCCAGGAGCGGAGTCAGGGTTTGGAACCCCGGCCAGCCCCGAAACGGGAGCCCCAATCCGCATCGCGCTGTTATTACCCCTGACCGGACCGCGCGCCGGAGCAGGACAGGATATTCTGCTGGCGGCGGAAATGGCGCTGTTTGATTTCGCCGATCCGAAGCTGGTCCTCATGCCCCTGGACACCAGAGGCTCGCGTGACGGGGCGGCCATGGCGGCGCGTCAGGCGCTGGATCAGGGGGTGGATATTGTGCTGGGCCCCCTGTTTTCCGAGGAGGTCGCCGCCGCGGCGGGCGTCACCCGCGGATCGGGACGCCCGATGATCGCCTTTTCCAGTGACAGCAAGGTGGCGGGCAATGGCGTTTACCTGCTGAGTTTCTCTCCCGAACAGGAGGTGCAGCGCATTGTCTCCTTCGCCGTTTCGCGCGGATACAGACGTTTCGCGGCGCTCCTGCCCCGCAGCGCTTATGGCGACCGGGTGGCGGAAGCCTTCAAAAATGCTACTGCGGGGGTGGAAGGGGTCACGAACAGGCTTGTCTATTATTACCCGGACAGTGCTACCCTGGACGCGCCCGTTCGTGAACTGACGGATCAGGACGCGCGCCGCCAGGCATTGGCCGCCGATATCGCCCGGCTGGAGCAAAGTCCCGATTCTGCGGACCAGCAGCGGCTGGCGGAGCTCAGAGCACGGAGCCTGCTCGGGGAAGTGGATTTCGAGACGCTTCTGATCGCCAGCAGCGGCGGCCATTTGCGCGCCCTCGGACCTCTCCTTCGCCGGTATGGCGTTGACCCTGAAAAGGTGCGCTATCTTGGCACCGGCTTGTGGGATGATCCGGCGACGATTGCCGAGGCCTCGCTGATGGGGGGCTGGTTTCCCGCGTCACAGCCCGCAGTGGGAAGCCAGCTCGCCACACGCATGCAGGCGGATTTCAATGTCCGGCTGACCCCGGTCACCAGCCTTGGCTATGATGCGGTGGCGCTCGTAGCTACCCTCGCTGCAGGGGCGGAGGATCCGGCGGCGCAATTTTCTGACGAAGCGCTCACCAATCCGGCTGGTTTTGCAGGGGTGACGGGAATTTTCCGTCTGCGTCCCGGCGGGCTGACGGAACGCGCCCTGGCGGTCATGGAGATTCAGCCGCAGGGCGCGACTGTGATCGATCCGGCCCCCGCCAGCTTTCTTCCCCCACTGGTGCATTAGAAGCGTCCCGCGCCGGATTTTCACGCCCGCCGCACCCCGGGTTGGCGGCTCTGTCCCGCCGCCTGGCGGGTCAGTCCTGTTCCACGAAGACGCGGACAAGCTGGTGCGCGATGGCGAAAGGCGGGGGTACGAAAAACGATCCGTCGCCATTTCCTTCCAGGGCGTCGCGCAGGTCCTTCCGGCTGAACCAGCG
>DMKG01000081.1:642-3969 GCA_003454415.1 Alphaproteobacteria bacterium | reverse complement strand
GACATGGGATAGGGCCAGGGCTGGGTGAAGCGGTAGGTTACCTGCGATACGCGGCAGCTTGCCTCCTCGAACAGTTCGCGCGCCACCGCCTCTTCGATGGATTCGCCGGGCTCGACAAACCCCGCTAGCGCGGAATACATGCTTTTGGGAAAAATCTTCTGCCGACCCAGCAGCGCCTTGTCTCCATGGACCGCGAGCATGATCACCACCGGATCGGTGCGGGGAAAATGCTGCACATGGCATTTCGGGCAGTCGCGGCGGTAGCCGCCCTCGGCGATCACGGATGGCGCGCCGCAGGCGGAGCAGAATTTATGGGTGGAATGCCATTTCAGCACCGCTTTCGCCTGTGCTGCGATGGAAGCGTCGCTGGCGTCGATGGTCATGGCGAGGCCGCGCAGATCGCCGAACTCGCCAAACCCCTTTAGCGGCCCGGACTGGCTGGGATCGGGGCCCTGATCCGTCAGATCCACGGCGAAATAGGCGCGGTTCTTTTTATCGAGGCCAAGAAACATCACGGTCGCGCCGTTCTTGTAGGCTTCCGCGAACATATCCGTGCGCATGAAGCCCACTTCCGGCGGCGAACCCGGTTTGGCCGGCGGCAGCACGAAAATATTCTCCTTGTACATGGGCAGGATGAAACTGTTCTTGTCCTTGAGCTGGCCTGCGATCCAATCCGCGTCAAGGCGTTTGTGACTGACCCGGTCTAGAGGATTATTGGCGAAAATATTCGGATTATGCGGCAGGCCCATTCATGTTCTCCCTCACTTTTTATAGCTTTGGCGGCAGTTTCGCATGGGCGGCGCCCCTGCCGCAAGCCATGGCGGAATGCAAATTCTCTGCTATACTGCGCGCGGGAGGCTGGCGGTGGGCGCAATACCCGCCAACCCGGTCAGGTCCGGAAGGAAGCAGCCGTAACGGATTCCTTGCGCGCCGCCGTTCAGTCTCCCACCCCATTCCCCTCATATTTTTCCAGAATGGCGATGGACGATCCTGATTTCCCTGCACTGCTGACCGAGTCTCCCCCGCCCGCGCAGGAATACCGGGTGCTGGCCCGCAAATATCGCCCGCGCCGTTTCGCCGATCTGATCGGTCAGGAAGCCATGGTGCGCACGCTGGGCAACGCCATCGCCAGCGGAAGGCTGGCCCATGCCTACATCCTGACCGGCGTGCGCGGCGTGGGCAAGACCACGACGGCGCGTATCCTGGCGCGCTGTCTGAATTACACCACGCCGGACGGGGTATCCGCGCCTACGATCGATCCGTCCCAAGAGGGTCTGCATTGCGCCGCGATTGCCGAATCCCGCCATGTGGACGTGCTGGAAATGGACGCGGCCTCGCGCACCGGCATTGACGATATCCGGGAAATCATTGAAAGCGTGCGCTACCGCCCGGCTTCGGCGCGTTACAAGATCTATATCATCGACGAAGTGCATATGCTGTCGAAGGCGGCGTTCAACGGACTGCTGAAAACCCTGGAGGAGCCGCCTCCCCATGTGATTTTCATTTTCGCCACCACGGAAATCCGCAAGGTGCCGCTGACCATCCTGTCGCGCTGTCAGCGTTTCGATCTGCGCCGGGTGGGACAGGAGGAGCTGTGCGCGCACCTGGCGCGCATCGCGGAACAGGAGGGGGCCGCGCTCTCGACGGATGCGCTCCGCCTCATCGCACGCGCGGCGGAAGGTTCGGTGCGTGACGCCCTCAGCCTGCTGGATCAGGCGATCGCCCATGGTGGGGGTGAAGGAAACGGCGAAGTGGACGAGGCGCAGGTGCGGAACATGCTGGGGCTTGCCGATCGTGGCAGGGTGTTCGATCTGCTGGAATTCGTGCTGCGCGGCGCGATGCCGCAGGCGCTTGACGAACTTCGCGCGCAATATGAGGACGGAGCGGATCCCGCAGCGGTGCTGCAGGATATGCTCGAACTCGTGCACTGGCTGACCCGCATCAGGCTCGCGCCGCAGGCGGCCGAGGATCTCGGCTGGCCGGAAGCCCTGCGCCAGCGCGCGGGCGTTATGGCGGAACAGCTTTCCGTCCCGGCGCTGACCCGGGCCTGGCAGTTGCTGCTGAAAGGGCTGGGCGAAACCCGCGAGGCGCAGCATTCTCTGGCGGCGGGGGAGATGGCGCTGGTGCGGTTGGGCTTTGCGGCGGATCTGCCAACTCCAGCCGATATCATACAGCAATTGCAGCCATCGCCCGCGGCCCATGCCCCTGCGGCCCGTCTTGCCCCCGCCCCGCCCCGGCCCCGTGGAGGCGGCGGAGCGCCTGCGGCGGCGGTAAGGGATGCCGTGGCGGAACCTGCCGCCAGACCCGAGACCCGGCCCATGACCCGGACAATGACCCGGCCGCCTCCGCAGAGCCTCAGCGAGGTGGTGCAACTGGCGGCGCAAAACCGGGACATAAAATTGCAGACCGCGTTGACCCGCGATGTGCATCTGGTGCATTTTGAGGCGGGGCGCATCGAGTTCCGGCCCGGCCCTCATGCTTCGCCGCAACTGGCGGCGCAGCTTGGTGAGAAGCTGGCCCTATGGACGGGGCGCCGCTGGATTGTCAGCCTCAGCAACAGCGAAGGCGCGCCCAGCCTGGACGAACAGGAAAAAGCATTGGCCGCGCAACGCTTTCAGGAAGCCGGAAGGGATCCGCTCGTGCAGGAGGCGCTGCGCATGTTTCCCGGCGCGGAAATCGTCTCCGTGCAGCCCGGCGCGGCGGATCCGGCGCATCCGTCCGCACTGGGGCGGTCCTTCCCGGACAGACCGGATCCGACGCCGCACTAGGATCATGAACCGCCAGCGTCCCTTTGGTTCCGGCGTTTCCGGGCGGACATGCTGTAAAGGAACAGGAATGCCGGGGGATATCAGAGGAGAAACCAGATGAAAGACATGGCGAAACTCTTCCAGCAGGCGCAGGAAATGCAGGCCCGCATGGGAGAAATGCAGGCGAAAATGGCTGAAATGGAAGCCCGCGGAGTGGCCGGCGGCGGCATGGTCGCGATCACTCTCAATGGTCAGAACCAGATGCGCAAGGTAGAGATCGCCCCCAGCCTGCTGCGGCCGGAGGAAGCGGAAATTCTGGAAGATCTGATCGCCGCCGCGCATCATGACGCGAAATCCCGCCTTGACGCTCTGCTGCAGGAGGAAATGTCCAAGCTCACCGGAGGACTTAAGCTGCCGCCGGGTTTCAAGCTGCCTTTTTAATGCGTAATGAAACGGCCGGGGCCGAAATCGCCCGCCTGATTTCCCTGCTTGCCAGATTGCCCGGGCTCGGACCCCGTTCCGCGCGCCGCGCCGCGCTGTTCCTGATCGAGCGCAAGGAAAGCCAGCTTGCGCCGCTGAT
>DMKG01000081.1:0-401 GCA_003454415.1 Alphaproteobacteria bacterium | reverse complement strand
GGCGCCCTGGCGCAAGTGGCGGAAAAAATCAGTCCCTGCCGGGATTGCGGAAATCTCGACAGCGTGAATCCCTGCGCCATCTGCACGGATCCACGCCGGGAAAGGGGCATGATCTGCGTCGTCGAACAGGTAGGCGATCTGTGGGCGCTGGAACGCGCGGGCGCGTTTCCAGGATGCTATCACGTGCTGGGGGGGACCCTGTCGGCGCTGGATGGCGTGGGGCCGGAGGATCTGAACATCGTCCGGCTTCTGGAGCGGGCGGACGGCGCCAGCGAAGTGGTGCTGGCGCTCAACGCCACGGTGGACGGCCAGACTACCGCGCATTATCTGAAGGATCTGCTGGCCGCAAAAGGGGTCGCCGTGTCGGCGCTGGCGCATGGCGTGCCGGTGGGGGGAGAACT
>DMKG01000144.1:3646-3803 GCA_003454415.1 Alphaproteobacteria bacterium | reverse complement strand
GAGGTGCTGGCGGATGCAGGTGAGCAGGTGGGCCTGATTCTGGCTGAGATCGACCCATCCGAGGTGGCGCAGGCCCGCGCCCAGATACCCGCGCTGCGGCATGACGTCAGCTTCGAAGTAACCTGATCCCCTGAACTTATACGCCGTTGAGACAAAA
>DMKG01000144.1:491-3376 GCA_003454415.1 Alphaproteobacteria bacterium | reverse complement strand
CTTATACGCCGTTGAGACAAAATTTACCTGCTGGTAAGGCCCGCATACTAGATTGACCTGGCAATGTCCCAAGAATTGATGACAGATCTGATAGAGTTGGCGCGCGATCCCGACCCGGCGGCCCGCCATAAACTGTCGCAGCGGATCACGGCGATCTGTCTTGAATCCCCGCATGAACTTAGCCCCCAGGAAAAAGAGGTTGCGGGGCATGTTCTGATCCAGCTCTCCAGGGAGTTTGAAACAAAGTTACGGGTGCTTTTGGCGCATCAGCTTGCTTCCAGCAATCGCGCGCCCAAAACGCTGATTCAGGTCCTGGCGGCCGATGAAATTGAAGTTTCCGCTCCCATCATCGGGAAAAGCCCGCTTCTGGAGGAGCGGGATCTGATCGACCTCATTCAGCACAAGACCCATGCGCACCGGCTATGCGTGGCCATGCGTTCGGGTATTACCGCTGCGGTCAGCAGCGCGCTGGTGAACAAAGAAGAAGCCGATGTGTTGCAGGCGCTGGCGCAGAACCAGAGCGCCGAAATCGCGAGCGCCGCGATGGAGTATCTGGTGGCCGAAAGCGAAAACAACAAGGATCTTCAGGGACCTCTTATCGCCCGCGATGACCTGCCGCCAAAACTTGCCCAAAAGATGTGTAATTTCGTTTCCGACGCCCTGAAGGCCGACATATTGAAGAAATTCGACATAGATCCGGAAACCATAGAAGAGGCGATGCGGCAGGTCCGCAAGACCCAGTCCATGATCCATCCGCAAGGCGCCCGTGGGATCGAAGGCAAAGCCGCCAGTCTCATCGCCAGAATGCGGGCGTCCGGCGAATTGTCCCTCAACCGGGTTATCGGTTTCCTGCGCGAGCAGCGGCTCAACCTGTTCCTGGAAGGTCTGGCGGCGATTACGGATCTTAGCGTGAAAACGCTTTCCAACCTGGCCCTTGAAGGCGAAGGACAGGGCATGGCGGTGGTGTGCCGGGCGGTGGGCGCGGACCGGTCCCAATTCGCCACCATCACCCTGCTGCTGGAGCGCGCACGGACGGGCAAGGCGGTTCCCGCCGCACGCCTGCAAGCGGTTTGTCAGTTGTTTGACACCATGCCTGCGGACCGCGCCCTGGCGATCGTGGAGCAGTGGCGCGCCAGGGACCCCTCGCCGGGTAAATCCGCCGCCTGATCAAAAAACACAGACACGGATCACAATAACCACTATATATGCCCTATTGATCCTGACACTGTATGACTGTGGCCCATGATCCGCTACGATCTCAGATGTGATAAAGAGCATGTATTCGAGGCCTGGTTCGCCAATAGCGGCGCCTATGACGAACAGGCCGCATCCGGGGCCTTAAGCTGTCCCGTCTGTGGCTCCAAAACTGTCAGCAAGGCGATCATGGCCCCCAATATTGCCCGCAAGGGGAGTACGGAGCGCAAGCATGCGCGCAAGATTGCCCATGGTCAGGCGGAAATGCGGCGCTTTTTGCGCAAGGTCCGCGAGCATGTGGAGCAGAACGCCGATCACGTGGGGGCGCAATTCCCGGAAGAGGCGCGCAAGATACATTATGGCGAACGTCCGCCGGCGAATATCTATGGCGACGCAACACCGGAGGAAGTTCAGGAATTACGGGAAGAAGGCGTTGACATTGCCGCCATCCCCTGGATCGACAGGGAAAATTGACCCGTTTTCAATCCGGAAAAGAACGGAAAAGGAGGGGCGATCCTCCGATCCCGCAGCTACTCCTACCCCATCAGGCTGACGCCATTCCGCGCGCCTGGTTTGCTGGAACCCCAGTTCCCCGGCGCATCCAGTGACGCCATGATGGCGATGGTTTCCGGCGCCAGAACCTGGAAATTATGCCCCATACTGGCGTAACTCTTCCCGGCGTATTTCACGTTAACCGGGCTTACGCTGGAGCCCGGCGCCGCTGGCGTTTCGTTCATCGCGTAAACCGGACCTGACGAGGGCCTGAGATCCGGAGTTGCGCCTTTGCGCGTCAGGAAGCCGCTGACCTCCGCCAGGGTGCGGGGACGCCCATCCTCATAGAATATGGCCCGGTTGGCGCGCGCCGCCGCCGGGAAAACATTCGCAGCCGGCGTGGAAGGCGTTTCCCCGGCTGCCCGGATCAATCTTACCGCGCCGCCAGCGCCCAGCACATGAGCGGCGTAAAGTTCGCCATTGCTGACCTCCCGGTCAAGCCTGCTTTCCAGAACCTTGCGGTTATCCTCGCTCAACTCCCCGGCCATCAGCGCCGAAAGACGGGGGTCCTGACGCAGGGCAAGAATTTCCCGCCTCTGAGTTGCATCGGGCACATTATACCGCCCCCTGGAATCCTGGAAAATCTGCGCCGCCTGCTTTCCAAGACCATGTTCGGCGCCATATTGCTTGACCATTCCAAGCCAGGTCTGTTCAATGAACTGAAACATGCCGGTAGCGCTGCTGCTGCGCGCTTTTGCGGCAGGATTTAAGCTGCTTTCCCGCATCGCCGTGCTCATCAGATGATCAAATTCCGCACCAGTACGAAGGCTGGCTTCCTGTAACGCCCCTGCGATTCCCGGATGCATGCCGGCTTGGGGAACTGGGTTCAGGCCATTAATAGCGTAAGGCATAGGATTCTCCTTTTCTGTCCCCATATCTGCAATCCACGTGCCAGCTCGTGATATACAATGGGCTATTAACTCGGGTTAATAGCTCCAGCTAACTGTTCGATTTTTGTTCTGTTCCATCCACGCCAAATCAGGTACATTCCCTACGATCATGCAGAAATACATTTCCGTCCGCGGCGCGCGTGAGCACAATCTTGCGAATATCGATGTGGACCTGCCCCGCGACGGGCTGATCGTCATCACCGGGCTTTCCGGCTCCGGCAAAAGCTCGCTGGCTTTCGACACCATCTA
>DMKG01000144.1:0-273 GCA_003454415.1 Alphaproteobacteria bacterium | reverse complement strand
GCCGAGGGGCAGCGGCGCTATGTGGAAAGCCTGTCCGCCTATGCGCGGCAATTTCTGGAAATGATGCAAAAGCCCGATGTGGATCATATCGACGGGCTGAGCCCGGCGATTTCCATCGAGCAGAAAACCACCTCGCGCAATCCGCGTTCGACTGTCGGCACGGTGACGGAAATCTATGACTATATGCGGCTGCTGTTCGCCCGTGTCGGGGTTCCCTATTCGCCGGCCACGGGACTTCCGATCGAGAGCCAGACCGTCAGCCAGATGGTGGAC
>DMKG01000293.1 GCA_003454415.1 Alphaproteobacteria bacterium | reverse complement strand
GAGCTGGCGGTCCTGCGCCGTCCCTGGCTGCAATTTCGCGTGGGCGTCTTTGTGCCAGGGACGGCGCAGGACCGCCAGCTCATTCATGGCCCTGTCGAAACGCGGAAAGTTGGGGGTGAACGCAACGGCGTCCGCTGCGCTCTCCACGGCGTGGGCCGCCATCATGATGGCGCGGTGGGCGGGCCAGATGCGCCGGACAATATACCACGCCGCGCATAGCACAGACGCCAGCAACAGCAGCAGGGAGAGGAAAAGCGGAACGGATGGATGATGCAGGACGGACAGCGCCCCGCCCACCCCGCGTTCCAGCAGGCCTGCAACGTCCGCAACACCGTAATGTGAAATCCAGGACAGGAAGTTTTCAACTGCGCCCAATGCGACACCCTATGATCAAGCTGCTCTGGATGGACTTGTCCGGGCGCAGGTTTATCGATAACCGACAGACCGCGCCCGTAGCCGGTTTGCATCCAGCCGCAAACTGCGCAACGCCGCACCAGGGCCTAAAGCCCGCATCTGGGCGAAACCTTGAACACGATCGATAGTGCTGGATGGGGATATCCCCGTCAATACCGGCTCGTTCTGTTCCCACCCTAGGGCGTGAAAGTTACCAAATCCTGTAGATCCACCTATTCTGCGGCGTGTGCGCGGTTCTGTTTTGGAATATCCGTCTGCTTGTAACGGTAAACTCCCTGCGCATCGGTTTCACGCGCCAGCTTGCCGCGCTGGATCAGACAGTTGATATGCGCAATGCTTTCCCCCGTCGCCATGAACAGGATGTCGTCACTGATTTCCCGTGAGAACAGCGCCGGAAAGACATCGATGGCGCGTTTTGGCTCCACGCACATGGCGTGAAGTTCACGCAGATTTTTTTCATGACCGTCGATCAACGCGGTCAGCCGCGCATGCAGACCATAAAACGGGCGTCCATGGGCCGGCAGCACCAGCATGTCGTCGGGCAGGCGGTCGCGGATCGCCTCCAGGGAATCGATCCATTCCTTCAGCGGATTTCCTTCCGGCTCGGTCGGCATCACACTGACATTGGAGGTGATGCTGGGCAGCACCTGGTCCCCGGAGAAGAGGATCTTGTGATGGTCGGAGTAAAGACAGACATGTTCGGGCGAATGGCCCCTGCCCACGACAACTTCCCAGGCACTGTCGCCGATCCTGACCTTCTCGCCATCCTGCAGGCGGCGATATCCAAGGGGCACCGGTTCAACGGTATAGACAAAGCCGTGTTTCCTGCGGTTGTAATAAGCCTCCATCTGCCGCCCGTTGAAACCCGCCGCCTGATAGAACGCCGTGGCCTCCGGGGTGACGTCGGCGAAACTCTGAAAGGACGAAACTTTCGCCATCAGCATTTCGGTCCGGGACATCCACAATTTGGTGTCATACTCCCGGCAGAACCAGCCCGCATTGCCCACATGATCCGGGTGAAAATGCGTTGCGATGACGCGCTTGATCGGGCCGCCGCCGACAGCTTCAAGCAGCTTCTTCCAGCATTCCTGGGTATCCGCAGTGCCCACACCGGTATCGACGATGGTCCAGCCGTCCCCGTCCCTCACCAGATACACGTTGATATGGTTAAGCACAGAAGCCAGGGGGGCGCGCAGCCAGTAGATATCGGGGGAAATCTGCGCGAATTCGCCACGCGCGGGGGTCTTTTCAAATGGGAACCGCATGGGCGCAGGGGTTGGCAGATCAAGACCGGAATCGTCATGTCCGATGGTAGATTCTTTCATGGTAATCACTCGCATTTGCAAAATTGAAAAAAGAAGAATCCTGACCAATACGCCATCAGGTTAAGACCATAAGGGACAAACGTCAAATAATCGTTAGAAAATCCTGTCACATTGATCCCAGTTGCGCATCGTCCATCGCATAAAGATGGCCTGCGCCCGCCATGGCCGCGCCCGAAAGGCCCCCCGCAAGGGGCAAGTGATTGAGCGCAAAGAACAAAGCCGTTCCCAGGGCCGATCCGGAATGAGGGTCGCGTTCCGCTTCCCGGGCGGCCACGAGCGCCATACGGGCGAGAAAAAAGCCGCTCGTGACTGTTCCGCTCAGGCGCAGAAAGGGCGCCGCCCCGGCGAGACAGTCATTGGGCGCGCTGCCGACGCGCGCCAGCATCCATTCCGTAGCGTCTGACAGCGCGTCCAGCGACCGGTCCAGCGCTGCGCCGATCTGGCCGAATTCCGGTTCGCGCGACCTGCGGCATTCCGCCGCCGTCTCCCGCATTTCCGCAATAAAATCGCGCATCACCGTCCCCCCATGCATGGGAAGTTTCCGGGTGACCATATCGATGGCCTGAATGCCGTTCGTCCCCTCATAAATCGAGGTGATGCGCACATCCCGCAGATATTGCGCCGCGCCCGTCTCCTCGATGAAGCCCATGCCGCCATGCACCTGCATGCCCAGAGAGGCTACTTCGAAACCGATCTCCGTGCTCCACGCCTTGGCGATGGGGGTCAGCAGATCGGCCCGGGCCCGGGCCTTTTCACGGGCGTCTGATGAAGCGGCCTTTCGCGCCATATCCAGGGCGGCCGCGGTCGCGTAACAGATACCCCGCGCCCCCTGCACCAAAGATTTCATGGAGAGCAACATACGCCGCACATCCGCGTGGGCCGCGATGGGCAGGCCATCCGCCGCCATTGCCGGCGGCGTCAGCGGTTTGCCCTGCCGGCGCTCCAGCGCGTAAGCCAATGCCTGCTGATAGGCGCGTTCGCCCACCGCCACCCCGGACAGGCCCACATTGAGTCGCGCGGCGTTCATCATGGTGAACATGCAGCTCATGCCGCGATTTTCCTCGCCCAGCAGAAAGCCGGTCGCGCCTTCGTTCTCCCCATAGGCCATGACGCAGGTGGGACTGGCGTGAATGCCCATTTTCTCTTCCAGCCCGACACAGCGCAGATCATTGCGCCGCCCCGGCCCGCCATCGGCATCCGGCAGATATTTGGGCACGATGAAGAGGGAAATGCCGCGAGTGCCCGGCGGGGAATCCGGCAGCCGCGCGAGCACCAGATGCACGATATTGCGCGACATCTCATGTTCGCCATAGGTGATGAAGATCTTTCCCCCTGTAATCGCGTAACTGCCGTCGGGGCGGCGCACCGCCTTGCTGGTCAGCGCCCCGACATCCGAGCCCGCCTGGGGCTCGGTCAAATTCATGGTTCCGCTCCACTCGCCGCTGATCAGGCGGGTGAGATAGATCTGCTTCTGTTCGGGCGTGCCGTGGGCGTCCACCGCCTCCACCGCTCCATGGGTCAGGGTGGCGCAGAGGGAAAACGCCATGCAGCCGGAGATCATCATTTCCTCGACCGCATTGGCGAGCGCCAGCGGCAGCCCCTGACCGCCATATGCGGAATCGCCGGAAATCGCGCCCCAGCCCGCCTCGACATAGGCGCGGTAGGCATCGGCGAATCCATCAGCCATTTTGACTACGCCGTTTTCCAGGCTGGCCCCCTGCAGATCGCCAATGCGGTTGAGAGGGGATATCACGTCCCGCGCGAATTTACCCGCCTCTTCCAGCACCGCGTCGGCCAGTTCCAGGGTCAGATCGCCAAATCCGCCCGTGGCCGCCAGCTCCGGCAAATCAGACGCCCCCCTCAACGCCAGTGCAATATCCCTGAGCGGCGCATTATATTCAGCCATAGGCGTCCCCTTTCCTCGAGCATCTGGCTTATAATAGGCTCCATGACCCCATACAGGAACAGCAAACTTGCAACGGAAATTCCCGCGATCGGGAAGGCGGCCGAACTGCTGCGCGCGGGACGTCTGGTGGCGTTTCCCACGGAGACGGTCTATGGCCTTGGCGCGGATGCGCGCA
>DMKG01000239.1:4537-4904 GCA_003454415.1 Alphaproteobacteria bacterium | reverse complement strand
TATCGCTGCCGATCACGGAGACCATGGCGACCTGCCGCGAGGTCACCTCCGCCGCGGGAAAACGGGCCGATAGTTCAGCGGCGACGCGCGCCAGCACCCCCGCAGAAACATCGAGATAATGGGTGATCGTATTGGCGTTCGAACTTTTGGATACGATCCGTACATCGTGCTGCGCCAGCACCTCGAGCAGGGCGCTGTCGAAGCTGGGTCCGTCGGCAAGATCCTGTTCGAACACTTCCAGCGCAACCAGTCCGCTTTTCCCCGTCACGATCTCGACGCACGGCATGTCCGGCATATAGTCGCCGCTGAACAGCGTGCCCGCGTCATTCGGGTCGAAGGTGTTGCGCACGCGAAGCGAAATGCCGGC
>DMKG01000239.1:0-4322 GCA_003454415.1 Alphaproteobacteria bacterium | reverse complement strand
GTGCGCAGTCCTTTGAAGCTGCCGGGATGCACCGCCTCCATTCCCAGATTGGCGAGCTGATCGGCGACATCGTAATTCGTCCTCCCGATCTTGCGGGCGTTTTCGGGGCCGACCAGTCTGGGATCGGCGCTGGAAAGGTGAAACTCCTTGTGAATCACGGCTTCGCGCGCGGCTGTCAGGACCGCGAGACGCGAGAAAATCACTTCCGAATAGCCCCGGCCCCAGGTCTTCAGCGTGCCTTCTTCCGAGGCGGCATATCCCGTGACGATCGGCAGCTGGCAGGAAAGATCGATGCCGGCCAATCCCTCACCGATCTGGGCGTCAAGTGATTTTCTACCGTTCTGGCCCCATGAGGTCAGATCGACGAAAACCGCATTTACCCCGTGGGTGCGCAGCAGCAGCGCGGTATTGTGGGCCGAATGGGCCTCGCCCAGTCCCGCCAGGATTTCGCGAACGGCGGCGAGCGGCTCCTGATAGGGAAGGCGCCCGTGGGTCCGCAGGCGGTCGATGTCTTCCAGACAGTCCCGCATTTCAGATATCCTGGAATTCACAAAGGCGTCGGCGGTCATGCAGTCGAACGAGGAGAACATTTCCGCGTTCTGCCCGCACATCCTGTCCCGCACCTTATCCAGCGCTCCGGACCACTCGTTTCCGGAAGCGAAGGCGGCATATACGCCAGGTTCACCCGTTTTCTTGCTGGACAGCAGAAGATCCGTCATCCCCGCATAAGCGGAAACGACAAAAATCCGGTTGTAGAGGTCCGCTCCCTTGCGGCCGCCGATCAGCACATTGGCTAAGACCGGCGCAATCGCCGACATGGAGGTGCCGCCGATCTTCTCGACGCTGTGTCCACTCTTCATGCCGCCGCCTCCTTCAGCGCGCCACTGACAGGCCTGACAGGCTTGCATTCCCTGGCTGCAATGAAATCCGGCCGCGGGGCTTGTGCGCCATAGGGACGATGCAGGCGGTTGGAGACGGCGTTGTATACGATAAAGGCGTTGGCGCGGGGATAGGGCGAGATATTGCTGTTGGAGCCATGCATGATATTGCAATCGAAAATGATCACGGCGCCAGGCTCGCCTACGGGGGCGACAATTTCGCTCTCGTGAATGAGTTCCGCGAGGATCTGTTCATCCGGCACGCCATATTCCTGCTTTTTCAGGGATGACAGATAATGGTTTTCCGGCGTTTCGCCGACACAGGCGACATATTTCCTGTGCGAGCCCGGGATCAGCATGAGCGGGCCATTGAAAGGCGTATTCCTGCTCAGGAGAATGGACATGGAAAGCGCCCGCATGCGCGGCATGCCATCCTCCACATGCCAGGTCTCGAAGTCCGAATGCCAGTAAAATTCCTTGCCATGAAAGCCCGGCTTGTAATTCAGACGGGACTGATGGACATAGATCTCGTCGTCCAGCAGGAAGCTGGCGACGCCCGCCAGCCTTTCATCAGCCACCATACGGGCGATCATTTTGTTTTGTCCATGGATCCTGAAGATCGAACGGACTTCGTTAACTCCCGGTTCAGTGATTACGGTGCGGTTGTCCAGCGCGCTGGGGTCGGCGAGCAACGCCTGCGCCTCGGCCTGAAGAGAGGCGATTTCCTCTGGCGTGAAAACATCCCGCAGCACGAGATAACCCTGTGCGTCGAAATGCCTGGTCTGTTCCTGCGTCAGCGGCGCGTTCGGACTCCATTCACGATAAACAACCGGATCACGCCGCGGCAGGACGCCGGCTTGAGACGCGCATCGGGAAGGATAGGGGTCACTCATCATTGTCATGTCACATCTCCGCTCTAGGACGCGTCTGCGGCCGCGTCGGCGGGGTAGGCGCCGGTTTCGTCATGCACTTCGCGACCCGTAACCGGCGGATTGAAGACACAGGCCGTGATCATGTCCGTTTGTGGACGGACGATATGGAGATCATGCCTGTTCAGAGCGTAAAGCGAGCCGGGCCGCAACTCATGCGTCTCTCCCGTCCCCAGATCCTCGATCGTGCCATGGCCGCTGATCACATAGACAGATTCGAGATGATGCCGGTAGTGCATCTTCAGTTCCGCGCCGGCGTAGAGTGTGGTGATGTGAAAGGAGAAACCCATCCCATCATCCTTGAGCAGAAGGCGGGCGCTTTCCCAGCCTTTTGAAAGTACATTACGTTCTGATTTTTGGGCGTCGCCCAGGTTTCGGATAATCATTTTCCTTCTCTTTGATTCCTTCTTTCTGAATTATTCTGCAGCGACGCTTGCGGCATGGGAGAATGCGCGTTTGACGCAGTTTTCGAGAATGTCCAGTCCGGAGGAGAAGGCCGCGTCGCTGATCACGAGCGGCGCGAGAATCTTGACGATCTCGTCATGGGCGCCGCTGGTCTCGATGATAAGCCCCTGGTCAAAGGCGCTGGAGGTGATGAGGGCCGCCATTTCTCCTGATCCGGCGTCCAGCCCGCGCATCATTCCCCGTCCCTTGACGGAAAGCCCATGCCTGGCGGCCATCTGTTCAAGCCGCCGCGCCAGAAGATCGCCTTTGCGCTGGATATCCTGCTGGAAGGCGTCCGTTGACCAGAAATGCTTAAGGGCCGCCGTGGCGGTCACAAAGGCGTGGTTGTTGCCGCGGAATGTGCCGTTATGCTCGCCCGGCGCCCACTGGTCCAGTTCCGGACGTATCAGGGTCAGAGCGAAAGGCAGGCCGAATCCGGAAAGCGACTTCGCCATCGTCACGATGTCCGGGACGAATCCCATGCCCTCGAAGCTGAAAAAGCCGCCTGCACGGCCGCAACCGGCCTGGATATCGTCCACAATCATCAGCGCGCCATGCCGTTTGGCGATCCGCGCGATCCGGCGCAGCCAGGCTGGCGACGCCGTATTCAGCCCGCCTTCACCCTGTACGGTTTCCACGATGATCGCCGCCGGGGCGTCTAGTCCGCTGGAGGGATCGGCAAGTCTCTGTTCCAGAAGCGCGGCCGTATCCACATCAGGACCATGATAGCCGTCAAAAGGTTCGTGGCTGACCCCCGTCAGAAGCACCCCGGCGCCGCCCCGCTTGCCGGCATTTCCCGTGCAGGCGAGCGAGCCCAGCGTCATGCCGTGAAAGCCGTTCGTGAAGGCGATGACCAGTTCGCGTCCGGTCACTTTACGTGCGAGTTTCAGGGCGGCCTCTACGGCGTTGGTGCCGGTCGGCCCCGTGAACATGGCGCGGTAGTCGAGCTTACGGGGTTTCAGGATCAGCTCCTCGAAAGTGCTGAGAAAGGCGTCCTTGGCCTTCGTGTGCAGATCCAGCCCATGGCAGATGCCGTCGGACGAGATATAGTCAAGCAACGCCTGCTTCAGCACGGGATGATTGTGCCCGTAATTCAGTGTGGAGCATCCGGAAAGGAAATCGAGGTAGCGGCCGCCCTGATCATCGAACAGCCAGACATCTTCGGCGCGATCAAATTGCCGTGGAAAGGAACGCGCATAGGAACGAACGCAGGATTCGCGCCGCTCATAGATGGAAATATCGGGCAGGGCTCGGGTTGGCCTGGGATGGTTGTACATCTTGTCTCCCTTTCAGTTTTTAATTTTCAGATGGCTGGGCGTTCGGTCTGTCGGTGGCGGTAGACGCCAGCGGACCGATCGTGATCAGCCATTCGGTGTCATGCTTGCCGGCAAAATGGGTGTTGCGCTCGAAATAGGGTTGCTTGTGCAGGGTTGCTTTCCGCCGCCTTGCAAAACCGCTGAAAAGGGCCAACGAAGCGTCATTCGACTCCGTGATGGTTGTGATCAGCGTGTCGACCCCCTTTGCGGCCGGGCGCGAAAGAAGGTGGTCCAGCATCCGGCCGCCCAGGCCCAGGCCGCGCGCCGTGTCGGCGACGGCCACCTGCCAGACGAAAAAATGATCGGTAGAATCGGGGGGGATATAACCGGATATCCAGCCTTCGATACCGCCTTCCCGCTCTGCTACCACGCAGGTGCCCGCAAAGTGACTGCACTGCAGAAGGTTGCAATAGGCAGAGTTTACATCCAGGGGTGGGCAGGCGCGGATCAGCGCCGTCACCTTTGGACCATCGGCCGGGCTGGGCCTTCGCAAACGATACGGAAAGGACGGCCCCTCTTTACTGGTTGGGTCGTCCGCAGTCTCTTCCGGTTCGTTTTCAGTCAGGCCTTGAAGGCAATACATTTCAATTTCCGAACTAGTTATTTTTAAAACAGAAGCTTATCTCATAGCACGATACGCGCAGAATATAGCATATATGCCAATTTTTTCAAGTTTTTATATTCTGGTGCGTTTCAGACTGTAAATATAATATAAATATATTATTTTGATTTATGAACTATTTAAATTTATTTGC
>DMKG01000285.1:2067-5635 GCA_003454415.1 Alphaproteobacteria bacterium | reverse complement strand
AAATCGAAGCTGCCGATGATCGGAGAACCGGATATGATCAGGACGGAAAGTTTAGAAAAGCTTCCGACAAGGGCATGGGCAATGGCGCGGCAGCGGCGTAAATGACCAAGGCCGAAGGTGTCGTGGCTGTATATCAGCACGCGGGAACCGGATTTTTCCGCCGGCGTCATTTTATTTACTGCCTTGATCATAGGTGATTGTAATATGAGGCAGGCTAATCCCGCAGGCCTTTAATTGGTATTAATTCATGCCTGGGGCTCCGGGGAGACGAAAACCCCGGGGCTGGCTTGACGGCTTTGGCGGCGCTACACAATCTGTTAATACAATCTGTTAAGATCAACGCCCATACGTGCTAAGGAGTCGCCAGTCAGGGATGGATCCCAGTATTTTCAGATATATCTGGCGATACAGCCGGGGCAACCAGATTCTGGTTCTGGTGCTGGTGCTGGCTTCACTGCCATTTTATTTCATGATGCTCGACCTGCCGCGTAAAATCGTGAACGGGCCAATCCAGGGACATGGTTTTGAAACCGAAGGCGCCATGACTGCTTTTTTGCGCCTTCAGATCACTCCCCCCGGTTTTCTGGAGAACCTGACCGGGAACGCCCCCCTGATCCTCTTCGAAGGCTTTCAGCTTCCGCGCGAAGGCTTCTTGCTGGCGCTGAGTTTTTCACTGCTGATTCTGGTGGCGGTGAATGGGGTCTTCAAACTGCAGATCAACACCCTGAAAGGCAGGATGGGCGAACGCGTGCTGCGGCGGCTGCGCTATCAGTTGTTTGACCGCGTATTGCGCTTTCCTACGGCCCATGTGCGAAAAGTCCGCCAGGCGGAAGTCGCGTCCATGATCAAGGATGAGGTCGAACCCCTTGGCGGCTTCATCGGCGACGCGTTTGTGCAGCCCGCCTTTCTCGGCGGCCAGGCAATCACCGCCCTGATCTTCATCATGATACAAAGCTTCTGGCTGGGGCTTGTGGCGGGCGCGGTCGTACTGGCGCAGGCGTTCATCATTCCCAGAATGCGGCGGGTGATTCTGGAACTGGGCCGGCAGCGGCAATTGGCGGCGCGCGAACTGGCGGGAAAGGTTGGAGAAGTGGTCGAGGGGGCGCTGGAAGTGCACGCCCATGACACGTCGCATTATGAACGGGCGCAGATCACCAGCCGGCTGGGTAAGATTTTTCTGCTGCGTTTCGAGATTTACCGGCGCAAGTTTCTGGTGAAGTTTCTGAACAATACGCTTGCCCAGATCACGCCATTCATTTTCTATTCCGTAGGCGGATATTTCGCCATCAAGGGGCGTATGGATATTGGTCAGCTGGTCGCTGCGCTTGTCGCGTATAAAGAGCTGCCATCCCCGGTCAAGGAACTGATTGACTGGGATCAGCAGCGCCTGGATGTGCAGATCAAATATGAGAGCATCGTCAATCAGTTCAATCCGGAAGGGCTGCTTCCCCCGGCGCTGCAAAACCCCGATCTCGCGGAAGATTCGCCGTTAACGGGTCCGCTGACGGCGTCGCGGCTTAGTCTCGAAAATGACATTGGAATAAAACTGCTTGATCAGGTTTCTTTTTCCTTCGACGCATCCGCGCATGTGGCGATTACGGGACCGGTAGGCGGCGGGCAGGAATATCTGGGCCTTGTGCTGGCGCGTCTGGTTTTTCCCACCAGCGGCAAATTGACGATAGGCGGGCGCGACATGGCGCAACTGCCTGAGGCGGTTACGGGAAGACGGATTTCCTATGCGGGCGCGGAATCCATATTGTTCACCCGCAGCGTGCGGGACAACTTGCTTTATGGACTGATGCACCGGCCGCTCACTCCGCCGGTCATTGATCGCGACGTCAATCCGCGCAAGGAGGCTTTGGCTATAACCGAAACGCAGCGGGCGGGAAATTCCGTTTTTGATCTGCGCTCGGACTGGATCGACTATAAGGCCGCGGGCGCCCAGGGGCCTTATGATATCGACAATCAGATCGCCGCCATTCTTGACGTGGTTGATCTGCGCGAGGATGTCTATCAGCTTGGTCTGCGCGACAGCATCAATCCCGATGAGAATGCGCCCCTTGTCCAGAATATTCTGCAGGCGCGCAAGGCGCTTCACGAGATGGTCCGGGAAGAAGGTGTCGCCTCGTTGGTGGAGCCCTTCGATCCGTCCGCATACAATCACAACGCGACCGTAAGCGAAAATCTGCTGTTCGGCACGGCCGTCGGCGGGGCATTCGCAACCGCCAATCTGATCTCCAATGAATATTTTCGCGAAGTCCTGGACTATACGGGTTTGACGTCGGAAATGACCCGCATTGGCCTCGCCATCGCTGAAACCATGGTTGAATTGTTTGCGGATCTTACCCCTGGCCACCCGTTTTTTGACCAGTTCAGTTTTATTTCTTCCGACGACCTGCCGCTTTTTCAGGAGATTGTCACTCGGGCGAAAGACGCCCCCGAACAGCTCTTCGAGGCTGACCAGAGACTGTTGCTTGGATTACCCCTTGATTATATCGAGGCGCGCCACCGGCTTGGCCTTATCGATAACGCCATGGAAAAAAAGATCCTGTATGCAAGGCGTGTTTTTGCGAGGGATCTTCCCCAAAGTTACCGTGGCGCCATAGAATTCTATGATCCCGCCCAATATAATTCGGCAGCGTCACTACTGGATAATATCCTGTTTGGACGTGTGGTTCATGGCCTGGCGGAAGCCCAGGTCCGCATTATCGCGATGATAGGCGAGGTTGTGGACCAGTTGAATATCCGCTGGGAAATCTTCAAGATCGGCCTGAATTTCAATGTGGGCGGCCGCGGGCGCACATTGGCCCTGGTGCAACGTCAAAAACTCATGCTCGCCAGAGCGCTCCTGAAACGCCCTGACCTTCTGATCGTCAGCGACGCGATTGCCCAGCTGGATATGCGCAGTCAGCAACAGATTCTGGAAAATGTGAAACGCTTCTGCAAAGGCAAGGGGCTGATCTGGATCGGCGGAATACCCCTTTCGAGCGCGGATTTTGATCATGTATTGGTGATGGGGGATGGAAAAATTGTCGAGCAGGGCAAAAAGGACGATCTGTCCCGTGACGGCAACCATCTTTCCCAATTACTGGCTGCTGGCTGATGACAACATTGACGCAGGGAAAATAGGAAATGCAGCTGAATGATGAGGTCGAGGCTCTGCGCAAAGTGTCTCTGTTTGCAGGCATAGAACCAGCAAAGCTGAAATTGCTGGCGTTCACCAGCGAGCGGGTCAATTTCGCCACTGGCCAAAGCCTGATGCGCCAGGGTGAATTGGGGGACACCGCCTATCTGATATTAAGCGGAGACGCGGATGTCATTGTGAACAGCGGCGCGGGACCGGTGAAGGTGGCGGAAATCGGCCGCAACGGTTTTGTGGGCGAAATGGCTATTTTGCGCGACCAGCCGCGCAGCGCGACCGTGACAGCCGCCAGCGATATGACCACCCTGAAAATCTCCAAGGAAAGTTTCTTTCAGCTTGTGCAGGACAGTCCCAGGATAGCCTTGGAGCTCATGCGGATTCTGGCCCAGCGCCTGGAGGAAACCACCACCGCCCTGACTGGCGCCG
>DMKG01000285.1:1453-1866 GCA_003454415.1 Alphaproteobacteria bacterium | reverse complement strand
ACCACCACCGCCCTTACTGGCGCGCGCGCAAAATTGCGCGCCGCCGGGATTGAATAATTTCAACTCTCAAAGGAGCCCGACATGACGGCAAAGACCGATCCCGCAAGCTTGCCCCCCAATATTCAGGCCATCCTGCGAAAACCCTCGCCGGCCAGCCGGTATCTTGGGCTGGAATTTCTGGAATGCGACAAGGAAAAGGGTTTCATCAGAGTCGCCTATCATGCGTCCGATCAATTATGCAATTTATGGGGCGGCATTCATGGCGGGATGGTGGCCGCAATGATGGATGATGTGCTGGCGCTCGTATTCGGCTTAACCCTTGAATGGGGTCAGATCACGCCAACTCTGGAACTGAAAACCAGCTATCTGAACGCAGCCCGTCCTGGACGGATCCTGGGCGAAGCCGTAATCCT
>DMKG01000285.1:1065-1206 GCA_003454415.1 Alphaproteobacteria bacterium | reverse complement strand
TCCTGGGCGAAGCCGTAATCCTGCGCCGTGGCAAATCTGTCAGTTTTGCAGAGGCCACCCTGCATAACGATCAGGGGGAACTGCTCGCCAAGGCAAGCGCCACCGCCAGCGTGGTGACGCTGAAACGCAAGGATGAGAAAA
>DMKG01000285.1:436-806 GCA_003454415.1 Alphaproteobacteria bacterium | reverse complement strand
CGCGTAAGTGCTGCGGCCAGCAGCAGAACCTGCTGGCCGCAGAAAAAGAACCTCAGATCTCGCGGGGCGCGCTGGCGATAGCGCGCTTGCAGCCTTCCACCAGATCATCGAATATTTCCTGGGCCGGGCGCACCTTCTTGATCAGGCCTATGCCCTGCCCTGCGAATCCGGGTGCGATATCCGCGCGCTTGGCCAATTGTCCGGAAGTCAGAATCTGGCCTGACACCATGGATTGGAACGGCATGGGCAGCGGATCCATCTTTGCGTCCACATAGGCCTGGGCCCATTTGGTGCGGATGATTCGCGCAGGCTTGCCGGTGACGGACTTCGACACCATGGTGTTTTCTTCATCGCTGTCGACGATGGCCTG
>DMKG01000285.1:0-182 GCA_003454415.1 Alphaproteobacteria bacterium | reverse complement strand
TTCTGATAAGGCAGCAGACCTGCTTCCTCACTCGCCAGGAAGGCGGAGCCAATCCACACGCCCTCAGCCCCCAGACAGAAGGCCGCAGCGACGCCGCGCCCATCACAGATGCCGCCAGCGCCAAGCACGGGAATGCCTTTGGGACCGCCCACTGCATCCACCACCTGCGGAATCAGCGCCAT
>DMKG01000218.1:4105-4309 GCA_003454415.1 Alphaproteobacteria bacterium | reverse complement strand
GGCGATATTCGCGCCATCGCGAAAGATCCGAAACTGGCGGCGGAATGGCCCGCCCTGTGGATGCCGATGATCGAAACCGCAGATATCGTCGCGGACCGCTACAAGGTGGCGCGCGACTATCAGGACGCCTATTCGCTGGAAAGCCAGAAGCGCACCGCGGCGGCGCAGCAGGGCGGCAAGTTCAACGACGAAATCGTCCCCATG
>DMKG01000218.1:3632-3820 GCA_003454415.1 Alphaproteobacteria bacterium | reverse complement strand
TCAACGACGAAATCGTCCCCATGAAAGTCATGATGGCGGTAAAAAACAAGGACACCGGCGAAGTCACCATGAAGGAGACCGTGGTTGACCGCGATGACTGCAACCGGCCCGATACGACCGCCGAGGGATTGGCGTCGCTTCAGCCCGTGCGCGGCCCGGGCAATTACATCACCGCCGGCAACGCCAGC
>DMKG01000218.1:0-3431 GCA_003454415.1 Alphaproteobacteria bacterium | reverse complement strand
ACCGCCGGCAACGCCAGCCAGCTTTCCGATGGCGCCTCCGCCTGCGTGCTGATGGAAGCCAAGGAGGCGGAGCGCCGCGGCCTGCAGCCCATGGGCCGTTTCCGCGGCTTTGCCGTCGGCGGCTGTTCGCCGGAGGAAATGGGCATCGGCCCCATCTTCGCGATCCCCAAACTGCTGGAACGCACCGGATTGAAGATCGACGACATCGATCTGTGGGAGCTGAACGAGGCTTTCGCCAGCCAGGCCCTTTATTGCAAGGACAAGCTGGGCATTCCGATGGAGAAACTGAATGTCAATGGCGGCTCGATCGCCATCGGCCATCCCTTCGGCATGACCGGTTCGCGCCTGACCGGCCATATCCTGATCGAAGGCAAGCGCCGCAAGGCCAAGAATGTCGTCGTCACCATGTGCATTGGCGGCGGCATGGGCGCAGCCGGCCTGTTCGAAGTGCTGTGATACAGATCACACACGCATAACGGGAACGAAAGCCGGGCTTCACCGCCCGGCTTTTTTCTTTGGCTTCACAGTAAAAGCTTCAAGGTGATCCAAGCTCATTCAGCAGGGTTTGGGTGACTGACCGCAGGCTGGGCAGAGAAATTTGCGCAATGCGCCAAACCCGCTCATGGTCAATGGCTGCATAGCCATGGATAAGCTGATTACGAAATGCGATGACTTCCGCGTATTCAGGTATACGGCGCGCCAAATCGGGCGCCTCCTTCGCCAATTTATTCAGCGCCTCTCCAATAATCTCAAACTTTCGCTCAACTGCCGAGTGGATCAGTGGATTCGCTCTGTAGGCAATCAGATCTATATCTGCGATAAAAGTTTGGATCGCGTCCGCCGCCTCGCATATGTCCCATAAATAAGCTTTGGGATCACGCGGCATAAACCGTCTCCCGGGTCAGATTGATGCTATTGAGGACAAACGGGTTTTTGATTGCCTTTGCTTCAATCAAATCTACAGGGCGCTCAAGAAGCGCGGCGAGTGCTGATTTCAGGCCAAAAAACTCTTCCAACGGGCTCAGGCCGCTGGCAGGCTGAAACTCGACAAGAAAGTCCGCGTCACTCCGCAAGGGGTCAAAAGCATCCCCGCTTGCGGCGGAACCAAAAACCTCCAGCCTGGCCACCCTGTATCTGCGGCACAAAGCTTCTAGTCCGGCCCGCTTTTCTTCGATTATGCTGTGGATGACCGCCTCCTGCCATTTCTGGGTCAGCTTCCAGATGAAGGATAATGCAACGTCCGGTCTGTTTGAAGGGTATTGATTCTGAAAAAAGCCGGGCCGCACCGCCCGGCTTTTTTCTTTGGCTGGGCTGGTCAGGCCGCAGGAACCGGCGAGGCCGTCAGCACGGCATAGGCGATCATCAGCGTGCCCACAAGGCCCACGAAATAGGCCGCCGTGCGTACCCCCAGCACGCTGACGCCGCCGATATACAACACCGCATAGACCAGCCGCGCGATCAGGAACAACTGCGCCCCAAGGACGGTCAGACTGCTGTGCACATTGGCCAGATGCGCCACAACCACGAACACGGCGAAGATCAAAAGATTCTCCAGCTGGTTCAGATAGGCGCGACGGGCCCGCGCGCCCCATCCCGTCACGGTTGCGGGTTCGTCACGATTGCCGATCCCCCAGGCCATGCCCATGGCCATCAGATTGGCGTTGGCCGAAGCCATGATCATCACGATCAGAAGCACGGCGTTCCAGGCGAGTATGGTGAGTTCAGGCGTCATTGCATCCTCCCTTATTTTATCTGTGTTCTGGTTTTCATGTGTCTTCTGGTCAGGCAGACGGCGCAGCATGCCCTTTTCCCCAGGGTCCGTAAAGGGCGCTGGAATCGCCGTGACAGGCATTGCATTCGCGGAGCATTGCGTTCTACACTGGACCATTCCGAGGGGAGCCTGCATCAAGGCTGAGATACGGCGCCAGGAGAGGGCGTCGTGAACCCTTAGAACCTGATCCGGGTAGAACCGGCGGAGGGAACGGAAGCCAGGCGCGCTTGCCACCGGCAAATGCCGCTGCAGACGTTACTTTCCCCCGAAACACACACTTTAAGGGGAATTGCGCAATGAACATTCACGCCAAGGACACCCGCATTTCGGTGACCACCGGGCCGCTGCCCGCTTCCCGCAAGATCTATGTCGAGGGCGGAGCAGGAGTGCGCGCCCCCTTGCGTGAAGTCAGTCTGCATGACAGCGCCAATGAACCCCCGGTCAGGCTCTATGACACGTCCGGCCCCTATACCGATCCTGAGGCGGAGATCGATATCTACAAGGGTCTGCCCCGCAACCGCAGACTCTGGGTGCAGGGGCGCGGCGATGTGGAGGAATATGAGGGCCGCGCGGTGCGTGCGGAAGACAACGGCAATGCGGGCGCTGCGCTGGCCGCCGAGTTTCCGGTCCGCCATCGCCCCCTGCGCGCCAGATCGGGGCAGGCTGTGACGCAATTCGCCTATGCCCGCGCCGGGATCATCACCCACGAAATGGAATATGTGGCGATCCGCGAAAACATGGGCCGCGCCGCGCTTAAGGAAAGTCTGGCGCGCGACGGCGAAAGTTTTGGCGCGGAAATTCCCGATTACATCACGCCGGAATTCGTGCGCCAGGAGATTGCCCGGGGGCGCGCCATCATTCCCGCCAATATCAACCATGCCGAACTGGAGCCGATGATCATCGGCCGAAACTTCCTGGTCAAGATCAACGCGAATATCGGCAACAGCGCCGTCGCCTCCTCCATCGCCGAGGAAGTCGACAAGATGGTGTGGGCGATCCGCTGGGGCTCCGACACGGTGATGGATCTTTCCACCGGCCGTAACATCCACAACACGCGGGAATGGATCATCCGCAACGCGCCCGTGCCCATCGGGACCGTTCCCATCTATCAGGCGCTGGAAAAGGTTGGCGGGATCGCCGAGAACCTGACCTGGGAGATTTTCCGCGACACCCTGATCGAGCAGGCGGAACAGGGCGTGGATTATTTCACCATTCACGCCGGCGTCCGGCTTGCCTATGTGCCCCTGACCGCCAGCCGGGTGACAGGCATTGTCAGCCGCGGCGGCTCCATCCTCGCGAAATGGTGCCTGGCCCATCACAAGGAGAATTTCCTCTATACGCATTTCGGGGAAATCTGCGACATCATGCGCGCTTATGACGTCAGCTTCTCCCTGGGGGACGGGCTGCGTCCCGGCTCCATCGCCGACGCCAATGACGCGGCGCAGTTCGCCGAGCTGGAAACCCTGGGCGAGCTGACCCGCATCGCCTGGGACAAGGGCGTACAGGTGATGATCGAAGGCCCTGGTCATGTGCCCATGCACAAGATCAAGGTCAATATGGACAAGCAGTTGCGCGAATGCGGCGAAGCCCCGTTTTACACGCTGGGGCCGCTCACCACCGACATCGCGCCGGGCTATGATCACATCACCAGCGGCATCGG
>DMKG01000156.1:1418-3386 GCA_003454415.1 Alphaproteobacteria bacterium | reverse complement strand
GGGGGTTCCGATCCTCAGTGCCAGGTTTCCCGGCCAAAGGCCATATGAGCGGAAACGATCAGCGCCACAATGGCGAAAACCGCCATCAGCGCGCGGCCTCCCGCCACCCCCGCCATCAGCGCGCCGGCAAGCACCCCCGCGATGATAGGCAGGCCCAGCTGGCGGAGCAGATCCGAATCCACCGCGCCCCTTCGCCTGTGGGCCCGCAGGGAGCGGGTGGACGTCGCGACAATGGTGGCAAGTGACGTGCCGACCGCCAGATGCATGCGAATGGCTTCATCAATCCCCAGCAGGGAAAAGACGTGATAGAGCACCGGAACGATGACAATGCCGCCGCCAACCCCAAGCAGGCCGGCGATCACCCCCGCCACAATTCCCGTCAGCGCCAGCCCGCAGATCAGCAGAACGAGTTGCCAGAATGTATATCCCGCAAGAATCGCGCCCATGATTACGCGGCGGCCGCGGTTCGCGCCGGGGCGGCGCCTGTGGTCAGAGCCAGAGCCTGAGAGATGATCTCAACCCCGGCTCCAGGGCGATGGGCGTTTTCCGTCAGATGCCGCCGCCAGGCGCGCCCGCCCCGCTGACCACGGTAAAGCCCCAGAATATGCCGGGTGATCCGGAACACCGGAACGCCCTGCGCGACCTGGCTTTCAGCCCAGGGAAGCAGCCGTTCCACCACCTCGGCGCGGCTGGGGGGCGGGGTGACGGAACCAAACAGGCGGCCATCCACTTCCGCCAGCAGATAGGGATCGTGATAGGCGGCGCGCCCCAGCATCACCCCATCCATCCGCCCCAGATGCCCCTCCGCCTGATCGAGGGTCTCTATCCCCCCGTTCAGAACCAGGGTAAGCCCCGGAAATTCCCTTTTCATCTGATGAACGAGCGCATAATCGAGGGGTGGAACCTCGCGGTTCTGTTTCGGGTTGAGGCCTTTCAGCCAGGCCTTGCGCGCGTGAATGATAAAGATGTCGCATCCTGCCTCCCTCACCATGCGGATGAATCTGGGCAGAATTTCCTCCGGCGCCTGATCATCGATGCCGATCCGGCATTTCACGCTCACCGGCGCATGCGGCGTAGCGGCCCGCATCGCCGCAACACAGCGCGCGACCAGTTCCGGCTCCGCCATCAGACAGGCGCCGAACCGCGCCGACTGCACCCTGTCGCTTGGACAGCCTACATTCAGATTGATTTCGTCATATCCATAATCCGCGCCAATTCGGGCGGCCTGCGCCAGGGCCTCGGGATCGCTGCCGCCGAGCTGCAGGGCCACGGGATGTTCCGCATGGTCAAAACCGAGAAGTTGCGGCCGGCTGCCAAAGCGCACCGCGTTGGCCGTCAGCATTTCCGTATAAAGCCGCGCCCGGGCCGACAGAAGCCGCAGAAAATATCTGTCGAAACGGTCGGTGCAGGCCATCATGGGCGCGATGCAGAAACGGTGGCTCATGCCATATTCTTAACTTTGATCCATCCGGTAGGCCCGGGGGTTGTAGAGGATATAGGCGCAAAAAGCAAAATGGCGCTAATATCAAGCCGTCCAGGACCACACTATCTGCGCGATATCGGAGACGCCACCCGTGTCACATGACCGCCATATGATGAGGGAGCGGCTGCGCCGCGCCTATTTGCGCGAGGAAGGGGAAGCCGTGACGGCGCTGCTGGCGGCGAATCCCTTAGACGGGGAGGCGCGCGCCGCCATCTCCCGTCATGCAGAAACCATTGTGGAGCAGGGGCGGATGGCGATGACCCATGGCGGAGCGCTCGACGCTTTTCTGCATGAATTCGATCTGACCACTCAGGAAGGCGTCGCCCTCATGTGTCTGGCGGAGGCGCTGTTGCGCATTCCTGACGCGGACACCCAGGATGAATTCATTTCTGGCAAGCTGCGGTCGGCCGACTGGGGGGCGCATCGCGGCCATTCGGAGAATGTGTTCGTCAACGCCTCTGTCTGGGCGCTGATGCTGACCGGCA
>DMKG01000156.1:935-1159 GCA_003454415.1 Alphaproteobacteria bacterium | reverse complement strand
TGGGCGCTGATGCTGACCGGCAATCTGCTGGAACTGGGGGAACGCAAGGCGGATCATTTATGGGACCGGTTAGGCCGTCTGGCGGCGCGGCTGGGAGAGGGCGCAGTGCGCCAGGCCATTAAGGCCGCCATACGGATCATGAGCGGACAATTCGTCTTTGCACAGACGATAGAAGCCGCCGTCGAACGGTTGAAATCCTTCCCGCTGGAAGCGCGGTTTGCATC
>DMKG01000156.1:493-723 GCA_003454415.1 Alphaproteobacteria bacterium | reverse complement strand
AAATCCTTCCCGCTGGAGGCGCGGCTTGCATCCTTTGACATGCTGGGCGAAAGCGCGCGCACCCGCGCCGACGCGCAAACCTATTTCACGCGCTACCGGGACGCTATTGACCATATAGGAAGGAATGGCGGTCCCGGGCAGGGAATCTCCATCAAATTGTCGGCCCTTCACCCGCGTTATGAGGATGTACAGCAGGAACAGATCATGCGGGATTTGCTGCCGCGCCTGCG
>DMKG01000156.1:0-170 GCA_003454415.1 Alphaproteobacteria bacterium | reverse complement strand
CTGCTGGCGGCGGCGGCGAAATCCCATGACCTGCTGCTGACCATCGATGCGGAAGAGGCTGACCGGCTCGATCTGTCGCTGAGCCTGGTGGAACGTCTTGCTGTAGACGAAAGCCTTGCCGGCTGGAACGGGCTGGGCCTTGCGGTGCAGGCCTATCAGAAACGCGCGCC
>DMKG01000143.1 GCA_003454415.1 Alphaproteobacteria bacterium | reverse complement strand
AACTGATAGGAATATTCCATGCTTTCCACATCGCAGCGCGCCCCGGGATAGCGGTTCCAGTACCAGGTGCCGCCAACCCCGTCGCCGGCTTCGAGCACCCGTACGGAAAGCCCTTCCTTGCGCAGCCGGTTCAGCATGGCGAGGCCGGCAAGGTCCGCGCCGACGACCACCGCATCGAACTGTTGTGTGGAACCGGATTTTTCCTTGCTGACGGACATAATACTCTGGCCTCTTGCTAAATGACTGGATGCATATTTTCTAAAGCCTTTTCGGTTTTGTTTGAACTAAAAAATTCAATCCCGACGCCCTGAACAGCGCAAGGATAAAACCGTTTGGGGCGAATACGCTTCTTGAATTTATGGGAACGATGGGGGTGAGAGGAAGGCGGCAGGCCGCCTATTCCCGGAATTTCCGGGGGCAGAGAATGCCGCCCCCGGCTGGTTCTGTCTTCTCAGGTCACTCCGCCGCGTTCAGCGCCGGGGCGGGCTGGCTGCCGCGCACCAGACGGCCCGGCATGGCGCCGGTCGATTGACCGTCGATGAAGGTCACCTGTCCGGATACGATGGTGTATTTGTATCCCGACGCTTTCTGGATCAGCCGTTTGCCGCCGGCAGGCAGATCGTAGACGATGTGCGGCGCGCCAAGCTTCATGTTGTCGAAGTCGATGACGTTGATGTCCGCCTTCATTCCCGTGGCGATCAGGCCGCGATCCAGAAAGCCGACAAGTTTCGCCGTGTCACGGGTCTGGCGCTTGACCAGATATTCCAGCGGCAGCTTCTCGCCCCTGGTCCGGTCGCGGCCCCAATGAATGAGATGGGTGGTGGTGAAGGTGGCGTCGCAGAGGAAACCGACATGGGCGCCGCCATCGCCAAGGCCAAAGGCGGTATGCGGGCTCAGGATCATCTCCCGGACGGCGCTCAGGTCATTCGAGGTGTAATTGGCCAGCGGCAGGTAGAGCAGTTCCTTGCCCTCATTGTGCAGCAAGAGATCATAGATCAGTTCCTCCGGCGTCACGCCCCGAGCCTCCGCCAGAGCCTTGACGCTTTTCTCCGGAGAAGGTTCATAATCCGGCGGATCGCCAAGAGGATACATTTTATGGGTGGCGCTGAACATGCCGGGAACCACCGTATTGCCGGTAGGCTTTTCCGAAAGGAGCTGCGCGCGGAACGCCGGGTCACGCATTTTGGCGACACGTTGCTCCAGCGGCAGGTCGGCGATTTCGCGATAGCTGGGGTGGGAGCTGAACGGGTTCATCGACGCCTGCAGACCCATGAGCAGGCAGATCGGACGCGCCGAAACCTGTCCCTTCATCTGCAAGCCGTCTTTTTCCGCATCCGCGATGAGACCCAGCAGCTTGCGCCAGCCATCCGGTCTCTGGTCGAACTGGATCAGGGAGATGGACATGGGCAACCGGCTCTGTTCTGCCATGTCGCGCAGAATGGAAAACTCCGCATCCATATCGGTGAAATCCGAGATCATCTCGAACACGCCCTTGCCGGATTTTCCCATCGCCGTGGCGATCCCAAGCAATTCCTTGCGCTCAGCCCCATAGGTGGGAATGATGCCGCCATCGCGGGAACGGTGGGCCAGGCTGCGGGAGGAGGAGAAACCCACGGCCCCCGCCTCCATGGCTTCCGCCGCCAGACGCCCCATTTCGGCAATGTCCGCATCCGTCGCCGCTTCACGGTCGATGGCGCGCTGTCCCATCACATAGACCCGCAGGGCGGCATGGGCCACCTGCGCCCCGATGTCGATGGCGTGGGGTTTATTTTCGATGGCGTCGAGATATTCGCTGAAGCTTTCCCATTCCCATTTCATGCCCTCGGTCAGCACCGCCCCGGGAATATCCTCGACCCCTTCCATCAGCGCAATGAGATCGTCGCGCTGATGTTGACGCACGGGCGCAAAACCGACCCCGCAATTGCCCATCACCACCGTGGTCACCCCATGCCAGCAGGAAGGCGAGACCAGCTTGTCCCAGGTGACCTGCGCATCATAATGGGTATGAACATCAACAAAGCCCGGCGTCACCAGAAGGCCTTTGGCGTCGATTTCCTCTCTGCCCTTACCGCTGACCGCGCCCACGGCGGTGATGACGCCGTTGTCGATCGCGACGTCGCCTGTATAACGGTCCCCACCACTCCCATCGATGATGGTCCCGCCGCGTATCACCAGATCATGCATGCTCGATTCCTCCTTATAGGGCGTTCATTCCTTGCGGCGCGTCACCCACCCCGTTCAGGGGCGATTTCCCTGAGGCCTGCTGCCAACAGACTACAGTGTCTGATGAAAGACTAGCATGAGCAAAATGGGTGGGCGAAATGTATTTTTTTAATATCCTTTCAGGTGTTTAGGCCGATTTCTTCAAATGTTCGTGCAGCACATGGGTCGCCTCCACAGCGAAGGGGAAGCCAGCATAGGCCGCAAGGGTGACGATCAGCTCCTGGATTTCTTCCTTGCTCAGCCCATGGCGGAAAGCGCCGGGAATATGGATTTTCAGTTCATCCTGCCGGCCGAGGGCGCCGAGGAAGGAGTTGACGATCAGGCTGCGATCGCGTTTGGAAAGCTGAGTGCGTTCCCAGATATCGCCAAAGATGAAATCGACAGCGTAGATGCCGATCGGTCCCATCTGCTTTTCCAGCCCGTTGAGGGTGATGTCGATATTATCGAAAATCTGTCCGCCACTGACCTTGGCCAGGCCCGGAGCGGCGCGCTTCCGGCGTTCGGACAGCGACAGGGGCTCCGCAGGGGGAAGCTTGCCGTCCTTCGGGGCGAAACCCAGTTCCGCCAGCACTTCATTGGTGACCCGCATGGCGTCGAGAGCGCGGGGAAAACCTGCATAGCCGCACATGTGATTGAAGACTTCGCGGATTTCTTCCGCTGTCAGTCCGTGATTGATCCCGCCGCGCACGTGAATTTTGAGCTGCTCCAGCTGATTAAGCGCCCCCAGAATGGCGATCACGATCAGGCTGCGGTCGCGGCGGCTGATGCCGGGACGTGACCAGACATCCCCAAGACAGAAGTCGATGACCAGAGAACCCAGTGCGCCATTACTGTCTTCCAGGCGTTGCGCGGCTTTTTCCGGATCCTTGGTCCCGGTGAGTCGGCTCAGGACTTCCAGTCCCCGTGCGCGCCGCTCGGCATGTGTCATGTCAGTCATCGGTTCTCTCCCTGTTGTGATGTATTATTGTGGTGGATTGCCTATCTTTGATAACAGGCTATCTTATCCGCCAGTCAAATGGAATGTTAATGACAGGAATTGCAGAGCGGATGTTCATCCCATGATCTGGCTGACGGCGGGTGTCGCTCTTCTACTTTTAGGTCTGTGGCTGACGCGCCGCTTTGCAGCGGCGGATCCTGTTATAATGGCCAGATGGGTGCGCTATACGGGGGCTGCGGCGCTGATGGCGCTGGCGTTTTATCTCTCGGTCAGAGGGCAGGCGTTGCTCGCCGCTCCGATTGCGGGATGGGCGCTGCTGTTATTGCGCAAGCCGGCGGATTCGCCCCCCGGCCCGGACGCTTCCCGCGCTTCCGGCGCGGGCTCGGCAAGACGCAACCGGCATGGCATGAGCCAGGAGGAAGCTTTGCAGATCCTGGGTCTGAAGTCTGGGGCCAGCCAGCAAGCCATCCGCGAGGCGCACCGGCGCCTGATGCAGACCTGCCATCCCGATCACGGGGGTTCGGACTATCTGGCCGCGCGTATCAATGCGGCGAAGGACGTGCTGTTATCATGACGCCTAGTGGTGGTTATCACTTGTTAGCGGAATCGCATTATGCAAGAAGCAGGCACTATCACAGATCATTTTGGGGTTAGGATGAGCAACAGGGTTCGAAAGGCGGTATTTCCGGTAGCGGGACTTGGAACCAGATTTCTGCCGGCAACCAAAGTCATGCCCAAAGAAATGCTGACGGTAGTCGACAAGCCTCTGATCCAGTACGCCGTGGAGGAAGCGGCCGCCGCAGGGGTGGAAGAGTTCATTTTCGTCACCAGCCGGGGCAAGCAGGTGCTGGAGGATCATTTCGATCGGGCCCCGGAACTGGAAGACACGCTGGCCCTGCGGGGCAAGGATGAACTGCTGGAGCAATTGCGCTCCTGGCTGCCCAAAGCGGGGACGGTTGTGTCCACGCGCCAGCAGGAGCCGCTGGGTCTCGGTCATGCGGTATGGTGCGCGCGGGAATTCATTGGTGATGAGCCCTTCGCCGTTTTGCTGGTGGATGATCTGATCAAATCCCAGACCCCTTGTCTTAAACAGATGGTTGAAGTGCATAAGGGTCTGGGTGGCTCTCTGGTGCTGGTGGAGGATGTGCCGCGCGCGTTCACCAACCGTTATGGCATTCTCGATGTGGAGTCGGATGACGGACGGCTGGTGAAGGTGCGCGGTTTTGTTGAAAAGCCGGATTCCGCTGTGGCGCCCTCCACCATGTCGATCATTGGACGTTATATACTCCAGCCGCAAATCTTTGATTACCTTGCGAAACAGCAGCGCGGCGCAGGTAATGAAATCCAGTTGACCGACGCCATGGCGGCCATGCTCGAAACCGGCGCCTATCATGGCATGCGTTATGAGGGGCGGCGCTATGATTGCGGTGACAAGCTTGGCTTTCTCAAAGCCAACATCGCCTTTGCCCTGGACCGGGACGATCTGGGGGCGGGCTTGCGCGATTTCATCAGGGAAACCGGAATTTAACATCCCTAGGGTATCTGTGTCTTTTTTCAAAAGGGATATGCATCCATGCGCGTAACAATGATTGGCACGGGTTATGTGGGCCTGGTTTCAGGCGCCTGTTTTTCCGATTTCGGTCACGACGTTATTTGCGTCGACAAGGACCAGACCAAGATTGAAAGTCTCCTGTCAGGTAAAATTCCAATTTTTGAGCCAGGTCTGGACGCTCTGGTGGCGGAAAACACGGCTGCGGGCAGACTGACTTTCACCACTGATCTGGCTGCGGCAGTGGCGGACGCCGACGCCGTTTTCATCGCCGTGGGCACGCCCAGCCGGCGCGGGGATGGTCATGCGGACCTGACTTATGTTTACAGCGCTGCGGAAGAAGTCGCCGCCGCCCTGAACGGATATACAGTGGTGGTGACAAAATCGACCGTGCCCGTGGGTACAGGCGCCGAGATCGAATCGCTGATGCGCAAGAAGCGCCCGGATGCGGAGTTTGACGTCGCTTCCAATCCGGAGTTTTTACGCGAAGGGTCCGCCATCGAGGATTTCAAGCGTCCGGACCGGGTAGTGGTGGGCGCCACCAGCGAACGCGCAGCCGAAGTTCTGCGTCAGTTGTATCGTCCGCTGTTCCTGCTTGAAACGCCGGTGCTGGTGTCGGGACGCGAGACGGCGGAACTGATCAAATACGCCGCCAACGCCTTCCTGGCCACGAAGATCACCTTCATCAATGAGATGGCGGATATATCTGAAAAAGTAGGTGCGGATATTGGGGCGGTGGCGCGCGGCATAGGTCTGGACGGACGTATCGGAAAGAAGTTCCTGCATGCCGGGCCGGGCTATGGCGGTTCCTGTTTTCCCAAGGATACGCTGGCTCTGGTGCGCACTGCCGAAATGGTGGGGGCGCCCAGCAGCATCGTGAACGCGGTGGTCCAGGCCAATGACCGGCGCAAAAAAGCCATGGCGCAGAAGATCACCGCCGCCTGCGGAGGGTCGGTTCAGGGAAAGACGATCGCCGTATTGGGCCTCACCTTCAAACCGAATACCGATGACATGCGGGATGCGCCGAGTCTGGATATCATCCCGGAACTGCAGAAATCCGGCGCGATGGTGCGGGTTTACGATCCAGAAGGCATGCAGGAGGCGCAGAAATTACTGTCCGGTCTCGTGTGGTGCGAAAGCGCTTATGAAACGATGGGCGGGGCTCATGCGCTGGTGATCATCACCGAGTGGAATGCGTTCCGGGCCCTCGATCTGAAGCGCTGCAAACAGCTTCTTGCTTCTCCAGTCATTGTTGATCTGCGCAATATCTATGAGCCGAAGCAGATGGCCGCCGCCGGATTTGACTATCACAGCATCGGCAGAAGGCGCCTCAAGCCGGAGTAAATCCGGGCTTCGTACCGCATCCCCTATAAACTATCTGACGGATATGGCCTGGTTTTCCATCAGAGCCAGCGCCTGAGACGGAGGAATTGGAAAACACTGGAAGTTTTTTGATTCAAGAAGCTTGCAGGTGCGCCTGGCGTCCTTTTCACTCAGGCCTATGAGACGGGCCCGGTAAAGGGTTTTTGAAGTTTGGGCTACCTTCTGAATGGAAACCGAGGCTGGTTTCAATAATGTGGGCGCCACTTTGGTCGCCTGAATGGCCCGCTTTTGCGCACTGGAGCGAACGGAAAAGGTCCCGACCTGAACCCCCCAGCGGGGTGATTTCGCCCCTGCCTTATTGTTGGGCTTGATGTCCCTGACGCTGGGCGCCGCGAGTTTCACGGATGAGACGGTCTTCGGTTTGACGGCGGCTTTCGGCGGCGGAGTAATTGAGGCGACCCTTACCGTCATCGGGGGGGCGCCAGGTTCGAGTTGCGCAAAGGTGCGATCCAGCAATTTGCGCATCTGCAGATCACGGGAGGCGGAGGTCGCGCCGCCCAGAACCACAGCGAAGATATGGTGGTCATTGCGGCGCACGGAAGTCACCAGGTTAAAACCTGACGCATTCGTATAGCCGGTTTTAATCCCGTCAACCCCTTCATAGCTGCCCAGCAGGCGATTGTGGTTACGGTAGCGGTTCTTGCCCCAGCTAAATTCTGGCGTCGCGAAGTAATGCACATATTGGGGGAAATTCCGGTACAGCGCCTGCGCCAGAATCGCCATGTCACGCGCGGTCGTCACCTGCTGCTCATGGGGCAGGCCGGAGGCGTTCCGGAATTGCGTGCGATACATGCCCAGCGAATGGGCCTTTGCCGTCATCATCTGTGCAAACGCCGATTCCGTTCCGCCAAGGGTTTCCGCCAGCACAACGGTCGCGTCATTGGCGGATTTGGTGACGGCGGCATAGATGGCGTCTTCCACACGGATCCTGCCGCCCGGCTGCAGATAAAGTTTGGTCGGCGACTGGGACGCGGCGTGTTTTGAAACG